>JANNUK010000378.1:0-2816 GCA_031395155.1 Chloroflexota bacterium
ATGGTGGAACGCCTGGCGGAGATCGGGCTGGACGTTCGGGCGGCTGTCGAGGGTCCGGGATCGGCGGATCGCGCAGGCCCGTCCGACGACGGCGATGCGCTGGGCCGACCAACCGTGGCTCGGGCGCTCGTCGCGATCAGCGCCGCGACATCGGTCGAAGACGCCTTCGAACGATATCTGATGCCGGGTCGACCAGCCTTTGTCGCTCGCGAGGGACTAGGACCGAGCGAAGCGATCGGCGCTATTCGATCGGCCGGCGGTCTCGCGGTGCTGGCCCATTTCGGGGACGCGCTTGAGCGGATTGCCATCGTCACGGAGCTGGTCGACGCGGGTCTGGCCGGAATCGAGGTCCATCACCTGAGCTTCGAACCGACGACCGTGGCCAACGTCGCGGAGGTCGCCGGCCGCCTTGGGCTGGTGCCGACGGGCGGAACCGACTACCACGGCGACCTTGGGACCTACGCCGAAGCGCTGGCCCGGCTGGTCATCCCTCCGTCCGTCGAAGGGAGCGTGCGAACCGCCCTGGGTCGCTGACGCGCGGCCGAGCCGGTCTTCAGCGGTCCTCAGCGGTCCCGGCGACCTCGGTGGTCCCGGCGACCTCGGCGTCCTCGGCCACGCGCTCCTTCAGGAACGTCGGGCGCAGGTGGATCGGCGGCTGCCGGCGACGGAGCCGCAGGTTGAGCATCTCTACGAAGATCGAGAAACCCATGGCGAAGTAGACGTAGCCCTTCGGGATGTGCAGGTCGAGGCCGTCGCCCACGAGCGACATCCCGATGAGCAGCAGGAAGCTGAGCGCCAGCATCTTCACCGTGGGGTGGCGCTCCACGAACTTCGCCAGCGGGCCGGCGGCGATCAGCATCACGCCGATCGCGATGACGACCGCCGCGACCATCACCAGGACCTCGTCGGCCATGCCCACGGCGGTGATCACGGAATCGAGCGAGAACACGGCGTCGAGCAGGACGATCTGGACGAGGACGGACCTGAACGACGCGCTGCCCCTGGCGACGGTGTGAGCCTGTTCGCCTTCGAGCGTCTCGTGAATCTCGAGGGTCGCCTTGGCCAGGAGGAAGAGCCCGCCACCGATCAGGATCAGGTCCCGCCCGGAGAGTTCCTGGCCGAGGACCGTGAACAGCGGCGCGGTCAGCCCGATGACCCACGAGATCGTCAGCAGGAGCAGGATCCGCATCCCCATGGCGAGCCCGAGGCCGATCTGCCGCGCTCGCGCCTGCTGGTGCTTGGGCAGCTTCCCGGTCAAGATCGAGATGAACACGATGTTGTCGATGCCGAGCACGACCTCGAGGACCGTCAGCGTCAGGAGGGCGATCCACGTTTCGGGATTGGAGAGCAGTTCCATTGCGACAGGGTATCGTCTCGGGGTGATCAACGACCGTAGACCGGGGCGGACGGCCCTGCCGGTCCTCGACCTGGTCCCTGCAACCCCGCCAGTCGCGCCTCGCTCGCCCGACGCGCCGGCCGACGCTCGCCTCGGTGAATACCTTCCCGAGACCGCGGCGCTCCCTTCGTTCCATATCTGGACGCTCGGATGCCAGATGAACCAGAGCGACTCCGAGGAGATGGCGGGACGGCTCCTCGCAGCGGGCTGCGCCGAGGCCACATCGATGGACACGGCCGGGCTCATCGTCGTGAACACCTGCGCGATCCGCGAGGGCGCCGAGCAGAAGGTGATCGGCCGGCAGGGGCAGCTTGCCCGGCTCAAGACCGTGAACCCGGGTCTGCGGGTGGTGCTGACGGGCTGCTCCGTCCGCGAGGCCGAGCGCGCCGGGCTCCAGCGACGCTACCCGGCGGTGGACCTCTTCCTGCGGCCCGACGAGGAGCCCGAACTGGTCGATCGACTGGGGCTGACCTCGGCCCAGGGCCCGATCGGCTCCGTGGGTCGGACGGGGCTGCTTGGACAGGCCCCGATCGGCGTGGCGGACGCACTGCCCGGGACCCGGGCGAGCGCCGTGACCGTCGGTACGGTCGCTCGCCAATCCGCGGTGAGCGCCTGGCTGCCGATCATCTACGGCTGCGACAAGACGTGCACATACTGCATCGTCCCTTTCAGCCGCGGCCCCGAGCGCAGCCGGCCCTTCGACGAGATCGTCGAGGAGGCGCGCCAGATCGCCGCGGGCGGCTTCCGCGAGGTCACGCTGCTCGGACAAAACGTGAACTCGTACGGCCACGACCTCGCGCCGGAGGCGCGATTCGGGCATGTCGCGACGGAGCGCTGGGCAGGGAGACGCCTGGATCTCGGTTCGCGGCCGGACCTGGCCGAGCTCATCCGGGCGATCGACGGCCTGCGCACCGCCGACGGGACCCCTGCGATCCCGCGCCTGCGGTTCATCACCTCGCACCCGTGGGACCTCTCCGACCGGCTGATCGACGCGATGGCCGACTGCCCGTCCTTGTGCGAGGCGCTGCACCTGCCGGTCCAATCAGGCGATGACGCAGTCCTGCGGCGGATGGGTCGCCAATACACGATCGAGCATTACCTCGAGCGGCTCGCCCGGATCCGCGAGGCGGTCCCGGCCATCGCGATCAGCACGGACGTGATCGTCGGCTTCTGCGGCGAGACCGAGGCGCACTTCGAATCGACGCTCCGCCTGCTCGAGCGCGTGCGCTACGACCAGGTCTTCGCAGCCGCGTACTCGGAACGGCCCGGCACGCCCGCAACGCGCCTCGCCGACGACGTCCCGACCGACGACAAGCGCCGCCGCCTCAACGCGCTGCTCGCCCTTCAGGAGCCCATCGGGCTGGAGCGCAACCGCGCTTGGCTGGGCCGGACGGTGGAGGTCCTCGTCGACACGATCGTG
>JANNUK010000389.1:0-3925 GCA_031395155.1 Chloroflexota bacterium
CGCCGTCATGGATGTGGTCTGGGGCACCGGCACGGCCCTGACGGTCACGTCGGTGAGGATCCCGAGACGACCCTCTGAGCCAAGGACCAGCTGGCGAAGGTCGGGGCCGGCCGCGGAGGCCGGATGCGGAGGCAGCTCGAGCGTTCCTGCCGGCGCTTCCAGCGTGCCGCCGGCGAACAGGTCCTCGATCCGGCCGTAGCCCAGTGCTTCCTGGCCGGCCGACCGGGTCGCGACCCACCCTCCGAGCGTGGACCGTTCCCATGACTGCGGGTAGTGGCCCAGGGTCCAGCCACGCTCGCGCAGCGCGTCCTCGAGCGCCGGACCAGGCGTTCCTGCCCCGAACGTCGCGAGGCCGCTCGAGGTGCCGAGGCGCCTCAGCCCGGACAGTCCGCCGAGGTCGACGACCAGCGTCGGGGTCGAGGCGTCGGTCGGCGTGACGCCACCGACAACGCTTGTGCCGCCACCGTACGGGACGACCCGGGCTCCGATATCCGCGGCCCATCGCAGCAGGTCGCGGACGGCACCTCCGTCCGCCGGTCGGGCGACCCCGTCGGGGACCGGACCGATACGGCCGCTTCGCCGCGCAACCCAGTCGGGGAAGCTCTGGCCCCGCGCATGCCGGACCCGATCCTCTCCATCGTCGGCGACGAGTGGATGGGCCGGCAGCCGACCGGGTGCCAGTGACGCGACGACGTCGACGAGCTGGGCATCCCGGCGCGGGCGACCCTCGCCCACGGCGGCCGCCATGAGCGCCACGACGGCGGGGGACAGGGCCGGGGCCGCATGCTCTGGGGCCCAACCGTTCCAGCTGGGTGCCGCCGTCTGGCGCTCACTTCCTTCGGCGCTGCTGTCCCCACGCCGTCGCAGCGGGTTCATGGCTGGTTGCTCGGAGTCATCGCGCAATGGTGCCCCATGTGCATGCGCTCAGAACGGCGGCCACGGCACCGCCGGCCAGTCCGTTGGAGGCTCCGGAAAGCGCCCATCGTGCAGCAGGGCGTCGACCCGCCCGATCGTCGCAGCGACCTCGTCCCCGGCCAGGAGCGACGCAAGGTGTCCGCCAAGCACTCCGTCAAGCTCGGCGCGGACCCGCTGGAGTGCCGCCAGTTCGGACGGCGACAGCACCATCCCACGCCAACCCCAGAGCACCGTCCTCAGCTTCGGCTGGGGCGAAAAGCACACGCCGTGATCCACGCCGTGGATGTGTCCGGAGAGCAGCGGGAGGAGGTGGCCACCCTTTCGATCCGTGTTATTGACGATCGCATCGAAGACGGCGACCGTGCGTAGCCGCTCGTCGTCGCCGACGATCATCGCGATCACGTCCGCGTCGGGATCGGCGTGGACCCACGCCTGGACCATGCCCTCGCCGAACGGGCCGTCGCGGAGCACGGTCGGCGGCACGATCCCCCAGCCGGTCGCCTCGGAGACGAGAAACGCGGCAACCTCACGCCGGGTCAGCGTGCCCGGGGGGAAGTCGTGGAGTGGCCGCTCGCCCGCGGTCGGCTTGTACACGACGTCGATCGCCACCGGCGTCCCATCGTCGTCGCCGGCCTCGACGACCGTTCCCAGCATGGCCTGGTTCGTGGATGCCCACAGCCGCCCAACCAGATCGAGCCGCCCGTCTCGGAGGAGCCTGATGACATCGAGTGGGGCACCGGCGGCGGCCTGCGCAGCGGCGGCGGCCTGCACAGCCGGGGCGGCCTGCGCGGGGCCCGGCAGGTCCGGCTCGGGGGGGCCGTCCGGGCGACTCAGTTCACGTAGTGGCCGTTGCCACGCGGGCAGATGTGACCGGAAGCTTCCAGCGGCGCACCGCACAGCGGACATGGTGGGCGACCCGAGCGCAGGACCCGCATGGCCCGTTCCACGAACGACCGAGTTGCCTCGGGCGTGAGGGCGACCCGAAGGATCGCATCGTCCTCTTCGTCGATGGGTCCCAGGGGAAGGTCCGCGTCGGCCGCGGCACCCTCCGGCTCCTCGTCCTCGTCGTCATCGCCCTCGATCGGCAGTGCGTGGGCCTCGACGATGAATCGCTCACTGGCCGGATCCCAGCCGAGCGTCAGGCTCGTCGCGCGGAATGCCTCGTTGATCGGCTCGTCGAGTGGCTCCATGTCGGGATCGACAACACCTGCCGGCTCGGCGCCGATGCCTCGCTGCGCAAGTTCACTGACGAGTGCGCCGAGGCGATCGGCGAGAACGGCGACCTGGACCTTCTCGAGACTCACGCTGACGATCCGCCCTGCCGTTCGGGCCTGCAGATAGAAGATCCGTTGTCCGGGCAGGCCCACGGTGCCAGTCACGAACCGATCCGGAGCCTCGAACACGAATTGGCGTCGACTCATGGTCCCGACTCTACCGGATTCGGCCCGATCGGCTCGCCGTCAGGCGACTCGAAGCGTGATCGTGTGGCGGCCGCGGGCGCCGTCGGGAGCCGGTGGGGTGATTCGATCGGTCTGCACCTCACCGGCGCCATCGGTCGCTCGGACGGCGATTTCGTACCGACCCGGCGTCGCGTCCCAGTCGTAGCGCCACTGGACCCAGGTCGCCTCCGAGATCGGGCTCGACAGGACCGCCTCGCGCCAGTCGCCGTCGATGGCCACCTCGACCCTCGAGATCCCCCGATCCGGAGCCCAGGCCACGCCTGCGAGGGTGATCCGCCCCGGCGCGACGGACGCTCCATTGCGCGGGACGTCGATCCGGGACTGGGTCAGGATCGGCGCTTCCTTCGCCCATCCCAGCGGAATCCAGTAGGCGTTGAACGCCTCGAGCGTGGTCAGTTCGAGCTCCTCGAGCCATTTCGTGGCTGAGACGTAGCCGTACAGGCCCGGGACGATGAGACGTGCCGGGAACCCGTGCTGAGCTGGCAGTGGCTCGTCGTTCATGGCGACCGCGATCATCGGCTCCCGTCGCGGGTCCATGACCCAGGCCGTCGGCATGCCGGCCGTCCAGCGGTCCACGGATCGCCCGACCAGTTGCGTCGCGTCGGGGAGAACACCGGCCAGCGCGAGGACATCGCGCAGCCGGACGCCGGACCACTTCGCGTTGCCGACGAGCCTCCCGCCGACCTCGTTCGAGACGCACGCGATCGTCACGAACTGCTCGATCGCGGGCAGGGCCGTCAGTTCGTCGAAGTCGAGGCTCACCTCGTGCTCGACCATGCCGTGGACGCGCAGCTGCCAGCTGCGCAAGTTGACCCGGGGGATCAGCAGCGCAGTGTCGATCCGGTAGAACTCGGCATTTGGGACGACGATCGGGATCAGTCCGTCAACGCCCAGCTCGGCGCCGGCAGGGAGCGTGGCCTTGACGTCGGCGACGGGCAGGTCGACGGCGACGGCCGCCGCGTCGATTCGCTGGCGCTCGAGAAGGGTCCGTCCACCGACGCCCAGCGCGACCGAGGCGGCGGCCAGGCCGCCACTGCGCAGCAGGAACCCGCGGCGCGACCAGTCGGGCATGCCCGACTGGCGCGTCGAACCCGCCGGGCGTGCGGGGCCGATCAGCCACGAGAGGGCCTGGATGCCGACGGCCGCGGATACGGTGGCCGAGATCCCGGCAAGCGTTCCCGAGTTGGATGGGTCCTGGACCGCTGCGACGAATCCAAGGGCGGCGAACGCGGCGAATCCTGCCGCAGCCACGGCGAACCAGCGCGTGGCGAGGGTTCCGAGCGTCGCGGCCGCCGTCAGGGCGACGACCACGACCGCGATCTCGAGCGCGAGCTTGTCGTTCGTCCCAAACAGGCTCACCGCGATCTCCTTGGCGCCGGGCGGCTGGAGGTCGATGACGAGGCGGCCCACGGACAGGATCAGGGAGGGCGCCCCGGCAAAGATGCCTGCGAGGAGCTCGCTGGTGGCGAGCGCGGCAAGTCCGGCAGCGAGCCCCGCGAGGCCGGCCATGAGCCTGGGGCGAGGCGGGCGAAGGGCGTTGTCGTTCACGT
>JANNUK010000456.1:0-2456 GCA_031395155.1 Chloroflexota bacterium
GGAGTCATCGGGTTCCTCGGCAACGAGCTCGTCGCGCTGTACCGGATCCGGATTGGAACGGCGATCGGTTCTGCCGCGCTCGTCGCCGACGGCCATCACGCGCGCACCGACGGGCTCACGTCACTCGCCGTGGTAGCGGGCGCGGCCGGCGTCTGGCTCGGGTTTCCGCTCGCCGACCCGCTCATCGGCCTGCTCATCACGGTGGTCATCCTGTGGGTTCTGAAAGGTGCCGCGAGCCAGGTCTTCGCCCGGCTCATGGATGCCGTGGATCCGGCCGTCACCGACGCCGTCGAGCGGGCCGCCGCGCAACCCGGCGTCGAGGAGGTTGCGAGCGTCCGCATCCGCTGGCTCGGCCACCAGATGGAGGCCGAGACGCACATCGTCGTCGACAGCGACCTCTCGACGGCCCGCAGTCACGCGATCGCCGAGAGCGTGCGGCACGCGATCTTCCATGCGGTGCCGCGGATCTCGGACGTGACCGTTCATGTCGATCCGTGCACGCATTCGATCGCCGATCCGCATGAGACCACGGCCGGCCACCTGCCGCACACGCCGCGAGCGGATCGGGCGACACCCGCGGGGTGAGTAGCCCGTTTGCCGCCGGTCATCGAGGTCTCTCAGACGATCGGACGAGGACACGCGCTGAACGTGCTTGACGGGTCGGCGCGGCCGCGCCTAGACTCCCGGCCACATCACGAATAGTTGGGCTGTGAACGGGACGAGTACCCGTCGCGCGTCGGCAGAGAGATCCGGTGGCTGGTGGAAACCGGGGTGACGACGGCAGGGAATGGACCCGGGAGCCTCCGGACCGAACGCGGGGCGTCGATCGACCATGAGGCCGGCGGCGTGGACGATCAGTAGGCTCCGGCGCAGAGCGCCAGCGTTAACGGGCAGCGCCGATCGGCGGCAACCGCCGTCCCGTCGGTCAGGAGAGTGCGGCATCGCCGAATGAGGGTGGCACCGCGGAAGGCACGACCTTTCGTCCCGGGGACGAAGGTCGTTTTCGTTTTCTTCAAGGCCCCGGAGGCGCCGCGCAGGATATGACAGGTCCATCACGATGACCGGCAGCGAACCCATCAGTCTCGGCCAGGCCAAGCGGCTCGTGGGCAATGCGGACACGATCCTGCTGCGTGCCACCCGCGACGCCGACCTCGAGACCCCGATCGGGGCCTTCCTGCGTCTCGACGACGGGAACCCGGCCTACCTCCTGGAGTCCGTGGAGGGCGGGGAGCGGTTGGGACGCTACTCGTTCCTCGGCGTGGGACCTCGGCGGCTGCTCGAGGTCCGAGACGGGATCGCCCGGATCCAGACGCGCCCGGTCACGGTCCCTACCTACGCCCCGGACCTCCCGGTCGCGACGCTCGAGGCGCCCGACCCGCTCGCGGCCATCCGTGCGTTCGTACCGAAGCGCCGGGTGGAGCCGCGCGACGGCATGCCGCGCTTCACGGGGGGAGCGGTTGGCGCCCTGGCCTACGACGCCATCTCGGCGTTCGAGCCGTCCGTCCCGATGCCCGAGCGGGACCCCGTGGGCGTCCCCGCGGCGGCGTTCATCGAGACGGACCTCGTCCTCGTCTTCGACCACCTGACCCACACCCTGTCGGCGATCGCCTCGCTGCACACGGATGCGCCGGATCTCGAGGGTCGCTACCGGATCGCCGAGACGGCGATCTTCGAGGCCCTTGAGCGGACCGCGCGACCCTCTGCAGCCGAACTGGCTGCAGCGTCGCGCGGCGCCGTCGCCTCGTCCGCGGTCGCACCCGCACCACCGGCCCCGGTTGAGACAAGCCTCGGCCGCGACGAGTACATCCGGGCCGTCGAGGTGGCCAAGGACGCCATCGCCGCCGGCGAGGCGATCCAGGTCGTTCTTGCGCGACGCCAATCGTTTGACCTGCCGGCACTCCCCGGCGACGGTCGGCCGCTGGACGGGATCGCCCTCTACCGGGCGCTCCGGCGGGTCAACCCGTCGCCGTACCTCTTCTTCGTGCGGACGCCGTCCTTCGAGGTCGTCGGCGCGTCTCCAGAGCTCCTCGTCCAGGTGGACGGATCCAAGCTGACGACTCATCCGATCGCCGGCACGCGCCCCCGTGGCGCATCGCTCGCGGAGGACCAGGTCCTCGCCGAGCAACTCCAGCGCGATCCCAAGGAGCGCGCCGAGCACGTGATGCTCGTCGACCTCGGCCGCAACGACCTTGGCCGCGTGGCCCGCCCCGGGACGGTGGCCGTGACCAAGTACATGGAGGTGGAGCGCTACAGCCACGTCCTTCACCTGGTGTCCCACGTGGAGGCGCGTCTGCGGCCGGAGCTGGATGCTCTCGACGCGCTGCGGTCCGTCTTTCCGGCCGGGACGCTGTCCGGCGCGCCGAAGGTGCGGGCGATGCAGCTCATCGCAGCGGCCGAGGGGGAGCGCCGCGGGCTGTACGGCGGCGCGGTGGGCTATCTCGGCTACGACGGCAACA
>JANNUK010000525.1:0-3538 GCA_031395155.1 Chloroflexota bacterium
CAGCAAGCGGAACCAGGACGCCCGTGGTCCTTCCGGCGGGGCTTTGAAGCAGCCTCGCCAGGGTGTGATGCAAGTCGCGCTCAGGCGGATGGATCCGCAAGGAGCGGCCGCATGAAGGAGGCCGTCCACTCGACGGCCTGCTCGGGCGGCAGGCTGATGTCCTCGTTCTCGATCGACAGCACATCGTCGTACCCCGCCCGCCCGAGCGAGGCGACGAACGCCGACCAGAACTCCGGCCCGCGGACGCTGCCCGCTGCCCGGAACACCCACGCGCGATTGACCGGATCGGCGAATGGACGCTGGTCGAGGACACCGGCGATCGCGACCTGATCGGCGACGAGCTCGGTGTCCTTGAGGTGGACGTGATGGACGGCTGGTCCGAGTGCCTGGATGACGGCGAGCGGGTCCATCTGCTGCCAGAACAGGTGCGACGGGTCGACGTTCGCGCCGATGACCGACCCGACCGCTTCGCGCATCCTGCGCAGGGTTGGTACGTTGTAGACCAGATGAAGCGGATGCAGCTCGAACGCCAACCGCTTCACGCCGTGGGCGAGGGCGAAGCTCCCGAGGTCCTGCCAGAGCTCGATCGCGGCCGTCCACTGACGATCCAGCAGCGCCATCGAGTCAGCGGGCCACGGGTACCACGTGAAGTTGACAGCCGTCGAATTCGAGCCGTCTCCCGGATTGCCCGACATCGTCACGATCTTTTCGACGCCCAGCTCGCCGGCCAGGCGGATCGTCGAGCGTATGAGCTCGACGTGACGGTCGCCGTGGATCGGGTGGAGCGGCCACGCCGAACAGTTGAGGGCCGCAATGCGCAGGCCCCGGCTGGTGAACGCCTCGGTGAACAGGGCGCGGGCCCGTCGGTCGGCGAGCAAGCTGTCGAGCTCCAGATGGGGAGCCGACGACTGACCGCCCGTGGCGATCTCGATCCCCGTCGCGCCGATCCGCGCCGCAAGGTCCAGCGCCGATTCGAACGCCAGGTGTTTGACCGAATCGGTATACAGGCCGAGTTCCACGTCACAGGTCCCTCGTGGTCGTTGCTTGCCTGGCTCCTGCTTCGCTATCGGCCGACGAGCGGGACGCGAGGATCGGGCGCCATCCCCGACCATGACTCGCGGACCCAGTCGAGGTCCGGGTCGAACGGCGCGGCCATGGTCCGCCGATCGCCCGCCAGCGCATTGAGGTAATACGCGTCGTCGCCGTGGGCGGCCGCGAAGGGGTGGTAGCCATCCGTGACGAGGACGCAGTCCCCATCGCGGACCTCGAAGGTGCAGTCGCGCGAGCGATCGGCCCGATAGACGCGCTGGAGTCCCCACGCCCGCTGTCGGCGAAAGCGGTAGTAGTAGATCTCCTCGAGGACGGCCTCGTTCGGCATGTCGTCGCGATCGTGCTTGTGGGGCGGCCACGACGACCAGTTGCCCGATGGCGTCAAGACCTCGACGACTTCGAGTCGATCCGCGGGCGAGTCGGGCCTGACGATCTTGTTGATCTGGCGGGTCGCACTGCCGCCGCCGCGCAGCTCGATCTCGACATCGTCGGGCCCGATGACGAGCGGTGCGTTCGCGGCCCTGTGAGAACCGGATGGGGGGGCTTCGGCGATCGCGACGATCACATGACCATCCGGGCCCGAGCCATCGGGCCGTCCGACGACCGTGGCGGGCGCCCCCGCGGGCAGGTAAACGGCCCACGGCAGGGCGTCGAACGGCGAGCTCCTGCCTGGGATGTCGATCGGCCGATGAGCGGCTCCCGGGTCGACGTGGATGCCGCCGCCGGCAATGGTCACGACGACCGCCTCCTGGCCGTGTGTGCCCGCGTCGACGGGCTCGCCGTCCGCGAGCGCGACGGCTCGAAAGGACAGGTATCGCCAACTGGCGCGCGCCGGCGTCACCGACAGGGTCGTGCCGTCGGGACCCGGTCGAACCAGCAGGTTCGAGCACGAAAGGTTGTTGGGGGGCGCGAGGGGATGGACGATCGGCTCGGGCATCGTCGGCGACCCTACGACGCCCGGAGATCCGGATTCGGCAGGACCGCGTCGGCCACCTCGTGGAGGAGGTCGTGGTAGGAGCCGATGAATGCACGGAGGGTCCGGACCGTGGGAGCGAAGCCATCGAAGTCGGCGATCGCCAGACCGTCCGGCTCATAGGCTCGGACAAAGTCGGGAAAGCGGGCTCGGAGTTGATCGAGAATCCGCTGGTCGATCGGATCGTCGATGCGCGAGCGCACCTCGACGGTCGAGCCGTTGAAGCGTTTCTGCCATGCGGACGGCAGCGTCACGACGCAATCACCGCCGATGAGCTCGCTCCAGTGGAGGTGGTGCCGGATCGCCGCTCCCAGTGGGCGAGCCCGAAGCCCGCGCTCCCGGAAGATGGTGTATGCGCGCTTGAACACGGCAACACCCGACCATGGGAGCACATCGGGGTCGCAGACGATCCCGTCCCGCTCGGTCAGAACCCGCAGCCAATCCTCGAGGCGGCCCATCATGATCGTGATCACCGGTCCCATGTCGTCGACGCGGAGGCCCTCCGCCTCGCGCCGACGGAGTCCACGTTCGACCGCCTCTCCTGCAGCGACCGCCTGGGCGACCGAGAAGCTCACCGTGCAGTTCACGTTCACGCCTCGGTACGTTGCCTCCTCCATGACCTCGATCCCGACCGCGGTGGCCGGAAACTTGACGATGATGTTCGGGGCCAGCGACGCGAAATGGACACCGTGCTCGAGCATGCGGTCGGGAGTCCGCCAGAACGTCGGGTTCGTCTGCATGGAAAGCCGACCGTTGCGGCCGCCGTGCCGGGCAAACGTCGGTTCGAGCAGCTTCGCGCCGGTGAGCGACATTTCTTCGACGACCGCCCAGGCGACCTCCACCTCGGTCCACTCGCGGTTCGCGCCGGCGATGGTCCGCGCTCGGAGGCGCCAGGTAGCGGGGTCCTTTCTCCAGACGTCATGAACGATCGTAGGATTCGCTGTTGCGCCGACCGCCCCGAACCCGATGGCGTATTCCAGCTCGTCGACCGCGCACGAATCGTTCCAGATATCGGTCGGCGTGTCGGCGATCGTCCGGGCGAGCGGACTGAGGGTCAGCGTCTCGGTCATCGGGTCTCCAGAGCAGCTGATCGTAGGTTAGCAGTGTCCCGTCGCCGCACACGGAGCGTATCTCCACGGTGTGTCGGCACGGCGACACGTACCCGACGCACCAAGCGGGCTCGACTGCATGTCTCACTGCTACACACCGTCCGGAGGACATCGGATGCGCGTCTCGCTCTCGCGGGTCGCGACGACGATCGTCGTGGGCCTTCTTACCGTGGCCTGCGGGTCAGCCGCGAGCTCGACCCCGATCACGACGCCACCACCGTTCGAGCTGTCGGCGTCGCCTTCGGCAGCCGCGACTCCGGGACCGACCGCCGCATCCGCGAGTCCATCGGCGACTCCGGACGACACCGCGGCGCTCGCGTGGACTGCCAGCGGGGGGATGATCGAGGCGCGCCTCGATCACACGGCCACGCTGCTGCTCGATGGCAAGGTGCTGGTGGCAGGCGGC
>JANNUK010000572.1:0-7010 GCA_031395155.1 Chloroflexota bacterium
GACGAGGTCGTGACCGATGCCGGTTCGGGCGATGACACGCAGCTCGGGGGCTTGATCCATCAGCGCCGCGTCGTACCGCATCGATCCGGCAATGGCGGCCCGGGCCGTTGCCAGGCCGAGGTACGGATCGTCGGTCGTCGAAGGGCCGAGGATCGTGACCGCTGCCCCGACCTCCGCCACGAGCTCAGGCAAGATGGTCCGCTCGAACCACACGTGCGGCAGGCCCCGGGACGTCATCGGGCCCTCGACATCACGCGATCGTGCCGAATCGTGGTTCGGCGAGGCCACGCGTTCCTGTGTCGATCGCAAACAGCCCACCGGGGTCGCGCTGGCCCGGGGTGGACGGCCGCGATCCACCCTCGCCGATCGAGGTGACGAAGAGGGTGGAAAGCCCCGGCCCACCGAAGGCGGGCATGGTCGGCTTCTCGACCGGCAGGTCGATCCGCCGATCGATCGCGCCCTGCGGCGTGACGCGAAGCACTGCCCAGCCGTAGACGCAGGCGATCCAATAGCAGCCATCCTGGTCGACGCACGCCCCGTCGGGTCCTCCGGGAAGGCCACTGAAGTCGAGAAAGACGCGCTCGTTGCGCGGATCGCCGGACGTCATGTCGTAGTCGTAGGCCCAAACCGTCTGGCGAAGCGTGTCGGCGAAATACATCGTTGAGCCGTCAGGCGAGAACGCGAGCCCGTTGGCGACACCGACCCCGGTGCGCATCGTCGCCAGCCTCCCGTCCGGATCCACCCGGTGGAGCATGCCGGTGAACCGCCGGGAGGCCGCCGGATCGAACATGCTGCCAACCCAGAACCGCCCGGCGCGGTCGCAACGTCCGTCGTTGAGCCGGTTTCCTGTGCCCTCGGGCTCGAGCGGCATCCACGGACGGCACGATCCGCTCTCCCACTCGAAGAACGCGAGTGACTGCTCGATCGCCACGAGGAGCCGACCCGCCTCGCTGGTCAGCGCGATCGACCCCGGGCGTCCCGGGACGGATCGTTGCTCGTCCACATTGGAGGCAGGGTCGTAGCGATGGATCGCCCGGCCATCGATGTCGACCCAGTAGAGCCGCTCCTCCAGATCGCTCCAGAGCGGGCACTCGCCCAGCAGTGCCTGCGCCTGGACCACGCATTCAACCTGGTCCACTGTCGAGTGTCATTCAGAGGGTCGCAGCAAGCCGACGCAGATACGTCACGCTCTCGATCGCGTCCGCCATGGGACCCGACCCGGGAGCCGGCTCGGCGGACAGCGACACGTCCTGTTCGAGCACGTACCAGCCGCGAAAGCCCCCACGCTCGAGGGTCCGGATCACCCCTTCGATGTCGACCGCTCCTGCGCCGAGGGGCGAGAACAGCCCGTCGATCACCGCCTGCCGGAATGGCACCTCGCCGGTGCGTACCTGTTCGGCCAGCGCGGCGTCGGCATCCTTGAGATGGACGTGCAGGACGCGGTCGGGAGCCAGCCGGGCGATGGACACGGGGTCGGTCCCGGCAACGAACAAGTGGCCGGTGTCGAGGCAGAGTCCGACGTCGGACGCCTCGAGCAGCCGCTCGACATCCTGACCATCCTCGATCGCCATGCTCCAGTGGGGATGCAGTGCCGTCTGGAGTCCGGCTTCGCCGGCGATCCGTTCGAGCCGCTGGAGGTTGGCCAGGAAGATCGGCCACTCGTCCTCGCTCATGTCGAACCGCGTGTCGTATCCGGGGTTGTGCGACGAGGGCCCGAGCACGAGCACCTTCGATCCCGTGGCGGCGAGCTGGCGGGATGCCCGGCGCACGTACTCCAGCTCGGATTCGATCTGGCTGGGCCGGTACAACAGCGCCGGAACGAAGCCTCCGATCACGCTCATGTCGTAGCCGGCGACGTACTCCCGAAGCTCACCTGGGTCGGTGGGCAGGAAGCCATCGGGGCCCAACTCCGTCGCCGACAGCCCGGCATCGGCCATCTCGGTCAGGACCCTGTCTCGACCCATCAGGTAGCCCCAGCCCGGAGACTCGTCAACGCCCCAGGTGATCGGCGCGCCTGCAACTCGTTCAAGCAGGTCGCTCACTCGGTCATCCTCAGCTCTCGTGCCGGTCGTCGGGCGGAACGTCCAGGACGGCACCGCTCGAAACTACGGGCTGGCGACCGCTCGATTTTGGCTATGATATCGGCTGGTAACGTGGCGTGCAATCGCTTGCACACGCAAGGGGAGGAAGCCCAATGCCCGGCCCCGGAGTGGAGTTGATCGGCGAGGAAGAGATCGCCGAAGTCCTCGAGGTGCTTTCCAGCCGGTTCCTCAGTCGGTACGGGCCGTCCGACGATCACATGTTCGGTGCGAAGTGTCGCCGCGTGGAGCAGGAGATCGCCGCCCTCGCCGGTGTCAAGCACGGGCTCGGCCTGAGCAGTGGCGGGTCGGGCGGCCTGTGGCTCTCGCTGCTGGGTCTTGGCATCGGTCCGGGCGACGAGGTCATCGTGCCCGGATTCACGTTCGTGGCGACGATCTCCGCCGTCGTCTACGCCCGCGCCGTCCCGGTGTTGGCCGAGATCGACGACACGTTCAACCTGAGCCCGTCGGACGTGGAAGCCAGGATCACGCCTCGAACCAGGGCCATCATCGCCGTCCACATGCTCGGTGCACCGGCCCGGCTGTCCGAGTTGAAGGCGATTGCCGACAGGCACGGGATCGCCCTGATCGAGGACTGCGCGCAGGCGTTCGGTGCGTCGTACGGTGGCCGTGGCGTGGGTGGCATCGGCACGATCGGGGTGTACAGCTTCAACGAGTACAAGACGATCACCTGCGGTGACGGCGGGATGATCGTCACCGATGACGAGAGCCTCTACGAGCGGTGCTTCGCGATGCACGATCAGGGACACGCGCCGTACCGTCTCGGATCCAGGTACGCGGCGAGGCCGTTCCTCGGCATGAACTTTCGAATGACGGAGCTCTCCGGGGCCGTCCTCCTGGCGCAGCTCCGCAAGCTGGACGCTATCCGCTCTCACCTTCGGGCCAACAAGGCCATCGTCAAGTCCGTTCTGGCGGATCTGCCCGGGCTCGAGTTCCGGGCGCTGGTCGACACGGACGGTGACCTCGCCACCCATTGCGTGGTCGTCCTCCCGAGCTCCGCCATCGCCCGCGACATCGCAGCGGAGATCGGTTCCATCACCCTCGCCGAATCCGGCTGGCACGTGTACACGAACATGGAGCACGTGCTCGAGAAGCGCACGGTGACCGGCAAGGGCTGCCCGTTCGACTGCCCTTCCTTCAACCACGAGGAGGTCGTCTATCAGCGCGGCATGCTGCCGCGGACCGACGAGTTGCTGGCGCGCTCCATCAGCATCGGTATCGGCGTCTTCGACGCGAACCTTGCGCCGTTCGGTTTACGGATGCGCGACGACGCCGAGGTGGCCCGGGCCCGGGCTGCGGAGTTCCGCGAGGTCGCGGCCAGGCATCTGGCCGCGCGATGACCACGGTCACCTGAAGGCGTCCGTGGATCCGATCGGCGTCGGGATCGTCGGGTACGGCCTCGCCGGACGGTCGTTCCACGCCCCGTTTGTCGAGGCGGTCGATGGGCTGCGGCTGGAAGCCGTCGTCACAACGGATCCGGAGCGTCGGGCTCGAGCCACGGCGGAGCACCCGGGGGCGGCGATCTTCGAGAGCGTCGAGGAGATGCTGGCGCGAACCGACATCGAGCTGGTCGTCGTGGCGACGCCCAACCGGCTCCACGTCCCGATCGGGCTCCAGGTCTTCGCGGCTGGGCGGCATGTGGTCGTCGACAAACCGATCGCGATGGATGTCCGCGAGGCCGAAACACTCATCGACGCCGCGACGCGATCAGGTCGCCTGCTCTCCGTCTACCAGAACCGGCGTTGGGACGGTGACTTCCTCACCGTCCACCGCCTGATCTCCGAGGGCGTGCTCGGACCGATCGACAGCCTCGAATCCCGGTTCGAACGATTGAGCCGCGTCGGGCCCGAGTGGCGAGAGTCGGGCCAGGAGGCGGCTGGCCCGCTCCGTGACCTGGGCGCGCATCTCGTGGATCAGAGCGTCATCCTGTTCGGGCCGGCGCGGCGCGTATGGGCGCAGCTCGATCGGCGTCGTCCCGCGACCGAGGTCGATGACTCGACCTTCGTGGCGATCGACCACGAGAGTGGCGTCCGGTCCCGCCTGTGGATGTCCGTCATTGCCTCCCATGTCGGGCCGCGGATCCGCCTGCGCGGCGTCGCTGCTGAGTACGTCAAGGACGACCTCGACGTTCAGGAGGCACAACTGGTCGGCGGGATGCTCCCGAGCTCGCCGGGCTTCGGAGTCGAGCCGGTTGAGCGCTCGGGCCGCCTGTATCGGCCCGACGGTGCGACGAGCCCGATTCCTACCGAGCGAGGTCGGTACATCGCGTTCTACGAGCTCCTTTGCGACGCCATTCGAGGTCTCGGCCCGGTGCCCGTCGATCCAATCGAGTCGCTCCGGGTCCTGCGGGTCCTCGATGCCGCCGAGGTTGCGGCGACGACCGGGACCGTCCAGACGATGGAGGACGTGTAGACATGGTCGCGGCGAAGATCGGGCTCGGGTTGGTCGGCGCCGGCCGGATGGGCGCGATCCTTGCCCGCGCGATCGCCCGACAGGCCCCCGAGGCGCGCCTGGTCGCCGTCGCTGATCTCGATGTCGCCCGGGCCCGCCTATTGGCCGATGAGCTGTCGGTCGACGTCGTGCTCAGCTCCTCGGCAGACCTGGTGCAGCGGTCCGACGTGACGGCCGTCGTCGTCGCCGTGTCGTCGAGCTATCACCTCGACGTCATCGAGCTGGCCGCGTCCGCCGGCCGCGACATCTTTTGCGAGAAGCCGCTCGCGCTGACGGTCGCCGACAGCGAGGCCGCGATCGCGGCGGCCTCGGCGGCCGGCGTGCGCCTCCAGGTGGGCTTCATGCGCCGATTCGATACAGCCTATCGACGAGGACTCTACCGACTGGCGAACGGCGAGATCGGCCGGCCCATCCTGTTCAAGAGCCTCCAGTTCGATCCGGGGCCACCGCCGCTCGCGCTGGCCGACCCGGCCGTCAGTGGCGGGATCCATCTCGACATGGGCATCCACGAGTACGACCTCGCCCGCTGGCTGATGGCCGACGAGGTCGTCGAGGTCCACGCCTGGGGATCGGCGGTCGCGTTTCCGGAGCTTGCCTCCGTTGGCGACGTCGATAGCGCCGTGGTCAACCTCCGCTTCGCCGGCGGCGCCACCGGCTCGATCGAACTCGCCCGCAGCGCATCGAGCGAGGACGTTCGGACCGAGATCGTCGGCGAACACGGCACGATCGCCATCGGGCGCCGGCCGGCGAAGCCGCAGTCCTCCCTGTCCGGTAGCGGCTGGGGTGACGGCGCGCTCCGTTTCGACCGGGCCTATGTGGCGGAGATCCGTGCGTTCGCGCGGGCACTCTCGGACGACACCGAGGTGGCGGTCGGTGGAGCCGAGGGCCTGGCCGCCCTCCGGATCGCCCTGGCGGCCGACCGATCGATGCGAGAGGGACGGCCGATCGCTGTCGGTGACGCATGAGCGATCCGCTGAGGGTCGGGATCCTCGGCGCGGGATGGATCACGCGAGCGCACGTGCATGCGATCCGAACCATCGGACACATGGCGCCGCTTGGGCGGCCCGTGACCGTGACGGCGCTGGCCGCGCGCAATCGCGAGCGTGGCGAGGCCATGGCGCGCGACCTCGGCATCGAGCGCTTCTCGACCGACTGGGTCGATATCGTGGACGATCCGAACGTCGACATCGTGGCCAACCTGCTTGGCGCTTCGGCCCACGTCGAGGGCACCGAGGCGGCGTTGGCGCTCGGCAAGCCGGTCCTCTGCGAGAAGCCCCTCGGCGCAGATCGGTTCGAGGCCCATCGATTGATGTCGGCGGCCGCCCGTGCGGGGGTACCCGCCGCCTGTGGGTTCAACTACCGCTACGTGCCGGCGATGCGGCTGGCACGGGAGATCATCGAGGCCGGTGAGCTCGGAGACGTTGTCCAGTTTCGGGCGGTCTACCTCCAGGACCACGCGGCCGGGCCTGCACCGCTCCGCCCTCACAACGGGTCGCGCGCCGTGACGGACTATGCCCACGTCGTCGACTTCCTGCGCTATCTCGGGTGCGAGGCGGAGGCGGTACAGGCAACGACCGCGAAGCTGACCACGTTCGGCCCCGACGTCGAGGATGCCTACGTCGCGGCCATCGATCTGCGCGGCGGCGGCATCGCGTCGCTCGAGGTGTCGCGCGTCGCCTGGGGGTGGAAGGGTCGTCAGATCGTCGAGTTCTACGGCACCAGGGGTTCGCTGTGGTGGGACATGGAAGATCTCAACCGGCTGCACGTCTTCTACAGCGGCGACGAGGCCGGTCGGACCGGAGGTTTCCGCGATATCCTCGTCACCCAGCCCGACCATCCGTTCCTGGGCATCTGGTGGCCGCCCGGACACACGCTCGGCTGGGAGCACAGCTTCGTCCATGAGTGGCGCGATCTGTTGTCGGCAATCGTCGACGGCCGGCCGACCTCCCCGGAGCAGGCCACCTTTGAGGACGGCTACGAGGCCGCCGTATTGTGCGACGCGATTCTGACCTCGTCGCACGAAGGACGCCGGGTCCGGGTCGATGAGCTGAGAGTGGCAGCGCACCCGTGAGGGACTCAACGGGAGCACCGTCCCTGGGGATCGCGATCGTCGGAGCCGGGACGATGGCGCGAGCGCACAGCGCGGCTCTCACGATCCTCGGCCCGCTGTACCCCGATCTCGCCGTGCACCCGCGCTTGGTCGCGGTGGCCGACGTGAACCCCATCCTCGCCCGCGACCTCGCGGCACGATTCGGCTATGAGCGAGTGGAGCCGAACTGGCGTCGCGTGATCGCGGCCACCGACGTCGATCTCGTGGTGGCCTGCCTGCCACCCATCCTCAACCGTGAGGTCGTCATGGCCGCCGCCGCAGCGGGCAAACACGTCGTGTGCGAGAAGCCGCTCGCCGAATCGGCTGCGGTCGCGGCGGAGATGCTGCACGCCTGCCGGGCCGCCGGCGTG
>JANNUK010000008.1:0-11662 GCA_031395155.1 Chloroflexota bacterium
CCGATCGGCGCAAGCGGTGCCCGGATCGTGGCGACGCTCCTGCACGAGCTGCGTCGGCGGGAGGGCCGCTACGGCCTGGCGACCCTCTGCCTCGGCGGCGGGGGCTCCGTCGCCATGGCCTTCGAGCGCGTCTAGCGACAATGGGGAGAACAATGACCGATGGCTGAGATCGCAACGGCCGCCGCTGCGCTGACCCAACAGGACGTCCCCAGGTTCGGCCTGTTCATCGGCGGGGAATGGGTGGAGTCCACCGGTGGCCAGACGTTCGAAAGCCGCAATCCAGCCGATACGCGCGATCTCATCGGACGCTTCCAGGCCGGCAGCGCGGCCGACGCGGCACGCGCGATCCGCGCGGGGGAGACTGCCTTCCCTGCGTGGCGGGCGATGCCCGCGCCGAAGCGTGGCGAGATCCTGTACGCCTTCGGTCAGCTCATGGCGCAGCACAAGGAGCGCCTCGCGCAGGCGATGACCCGCGAGATGGGCAAGGTCATCGCGGAGGCCCGCGGCGATGTCCAGGAGGGCATCGACATCGCCTTCCTGATGGCCGGCGAGGGGCGCCGGATGTTCGGCGACACCGTCCCGTCGGAGCTGCCCGACAAGTGGGCGATGAGCATCCGCCAGCCGATCGGCGTGGCCGGGATCATCACGCCCTGGAACTTCCCGATGGCGATCCCGTGCTGGAAGATGATGCCGGCGCTCGTTGCCGGGAACACAGTCGTCTTCAAGCCGGCGAGCGATACGCCGCATTGCGCGACGCTCCTCGTGGAGCTCATGGCCGAGGCCGGGTTCCCGCCCGGCACCATCAACCTCGTGACCGGCTCCGGCGCGGAAGTCGGCGACGCGATCGTCGAGTCGCCCGACGTCGGGGTGATCTCGTTCACGGGTTCTTCGGCGACCGGCAAGCACATCGCCGAACGGGCCGGGCGGCGCCTCAAGCGACTGTCCCTGGAGCTCGGCGGCAAGAACGGCGTCGTCGTCCTCGCCGACGCGGACCTCGATCTCGCCACCGACGGGATTCTCTGGTCGGCGTTCGGGACGACCGGTCAACGCTGCACGGCCTGCTCGCGGGTCATCGTCGACCGCTCGGTGCTCGAGCCGCCGCTCGAACGTCTCGAGTCAGGGGCCCGGGGGCTTCGCCTGGGCTCCGGAGCAGACCCGTCGGTCGACGTCGGTCCGCTCATCAACGCCGGCGCCGTAGACAAGGTGGCCGGCTATGTCGACATCGGCCGCGCCGAGGGCGAGCTGGTGCTGGGCGGTGGTCGCGCGACGGACGGCGACCTTGCCCACGGGCACTTCTTCGCCCCCACGATCTTCTCCGAGGTTCGCCCGATGGATCGGATCGGCCAGGAGGAGATCTTCGGTCCGGTCCTGTCCGTCATCCCGGTGGACGGCTACGACGCTGCCGTGACCGCCCTGAATCAGACACGCTACGGGCTTTCGTCGTCGATCTTCACGCGCGACGCGAATGCCGCCTTCCGCGCGATGCGCGACTTCGAGACGGGGATCGTCTACATCAATGCCGGGACCACGGGCGCCGAGACGCACCTCCCGTTCGGCGGATGGAAGGAGACCGGCAACGGCCACCGCGAGGCCGGCCACGCTGCCCTCGACACGTATCTCGAGTGGAAGTCGATCTATGTCGACTTCTCCGGTAAGCTCCAGCGCGCGCAGATCGATAACCAGCCGGACTAGCGTGGTCTGGCTCCCGGAGCGGAGGCGCAACCCCGCCCGAGGGAACCCCGCCCGAGGGAACCCCGCCGGTTGCTGCGGGTTTCTTGCGACCTGCGGTACCATCGCCGCTCGCGGGCCCGTAGCTCAATGGCAGAGCAAGTGACTCTTAATCACTGTGTTGAAGGTTCAAGTCCTTCCGGGCTCACCAGTCCCTGAAGTCCGCGCCGACCCCCGTCGGGCAACCGTCGGGGGTTCGTCGTTCCCTCGATGGGAAGTAGCAGTCGGCCCACGGATCGAGGGACAACCGCCGCGTCGGACGACGAAGCCGGTGCGTGCGCATCACGCAGCAGATCGCCGGAATGGACGCCATGCAGGCGGTTCTCGAAGCGTGGCCCCGTACCGAATTGGCCTGAATTCCGCCGCTTGGTGCGCCTCCCGCACAAGGCGTGCTCGACGCGTGCTCGACGCGCGCGCTGGGGCCGTCACGTCAACCGACAAATGAGCCACTGGGCACGGCAATCATGGGCTCGCGTCCCATCCACCGCCGGCCACCTTAGAAGGACGCTCCCGGCACTGGCATCAGCCGGACATCGCTGGGAGGCACCGTCGTGGACGCATCCGTCATCGCGATCTCGAACGCGGGATCGTCGGGCGCCGCCGACATCGAAACCGTCTTTGTCACGCAGTTCCAGCCGCTTCGCAGGTGGCTGACCGGCCGTACTCGCGATGCCGATGCCGCCGAGGACATCGCGCAGGAGGCGTTCGCCCGCCTCGTCCGGGAGATCCGCGCCGGCCGCGCTCCGGACGATCCCGCCGCGTGGCTCCATCGTGTCGCGCTCAATCTCGCGACGAGTCGAGGCCGGCGCCTCACGGTTGCCGACCGCAACGCCGACCGCCTTCCCCTTCCGCAGTCTGTTCCCGGTCCCGAGGCATGGGCCGTCGACGACGAGGTCCGAGGCCTTCTGACCGGTGCGCTCGCCGAGCTCCCCGACGCGGACCGCGAGGCGGTCGTCCTGGCCGCCCGCGGCCATCGCGGCCCCGAGATCGCCCGCCATCTCGGTCGCAGCGACGGCGCAACGCGAACCCTGCTCTGCCGGGCTCGGGCCCGCCTGCGGGTGCACCTTCTCGCCGGCGGCTACGAACCGGGCTGAGGCTTGAGGCTCATGCTCGGCGTATCCATACCCAGACAGGTCGTGCCGCCGGGGGTCGTATGATCGGCAAGCTGTGGTCCAGGCCGCCCCGATCCTCGACTTCGTCGGACGCACCACCGAACTGGCTCGCCTTCGCGTGGCGCTGGACCGTGCCCGGATCGGCCGCGGCGCGATGGTCATCGTCGCTGGTGAGGCGGGCATCGGGAAGAGTCGGCTCATCGACCGGTTGGGTGCCGAGGTTGTCGACGGCTGGCGGATCGTTCGGGGGAGCTGTCTCGAGCTGACCGCCGGCGAGCTGCCCTATGCACCCTTTGTTGAGGCCTTTCGCGAGCTGATCAGGGGCACGGCCCCTGAACGCCGGCCGGCCCTGTTGGGTCCCGGCCGAGCTGATCTCGAGCGCCTCCTTCCAGAGCTGGCCACGCGCGCCCCGGCGGACCCGTCGCCTGCCGCCATCCCGGATCCGCTCGCCCAGCATCGGCTGTTCGAGGTCATCCTGGGTGTCGTCGAGCGGCTCGCGCGGGAGTCGCCGGTCGTTCTCGTGGTCGAGGACCTCCAGTGGGCGGATCGATCCAGCCTCGATCTCGTCGGATTCCTCGGCCGCGCCCTTCGCGACGACCGGGTGCTCATGATCGTCACGGTGCGCTCGGAGGCCCTCGGACAGCGCGCCCCGCTTCTCTCGGCGGTCGCCGAATGGGAGCGCGCCGCCCATGTCGAGCGCGTGGACCTCATCCCCTTCGGCTCGGTTGACATCGCGGCGCAGATCGCCGGTCTTGGCGTCGAGCCCGAACCGGACCTGGTTGCCGGACTTGCGGCCCGCACCGACGGCAATCCGTTCTTCATCGACCAGCTGATCCGATCCGGTGTGGGCCTGGCGACGGGCCATCCGGGCGGGCGGGCACGGACGTCGGTTGTGAGCGAGATTCCAAACGCCCTGAACGACGTCCTCATCGCGCGCATCGCGACGCTGACCGATGGCGAGCAGGAGGTGCTACGGGCCGCCTCGGCCGCGGGGCGTCGGATCGACGATACGTTGCTCGCGACCTCGCTCGAGCGGCAGCCATCGGAGATCGCAGCCGCGCTCCGCCGTATCGTCGACGCAGGCATGCTCGTTCGGGAAGCAACCGGAGGCGGCTATCGGTTCCGGCACGCACTGCTCCGCGAGGTCGTGTACGCGGAGCTGTTCAGCGGGGAGCGGTCGCGACTTCACCGAGCGATCGGCGACGTCCTCGAGGCGCGGTCCCAGGGCGGCGATGCCACCGTGTCCCCCGGTGAGATCGCCCATCACCGTGACGCCGCTGGGGACGTGGGACCGGCGCTCGTGGCGACCCTCGCCGCAGCCCGCAGCGCCGAGCAGGCCTATGCCTCGCAAGAGGCGGATCGGCTCTTCGATCGGGCGATCGACCTGTGGCTCCAGGTGCCCGATGCCCCGGCGCTCACCGGCACCGATCACGTCGCCGTGCTCGAGCGCGCCGCCGAGGCGGCGATGACCGCGGGCGACGCGCCGCGGGCTGTCCAGCGGGCCCGTGCCGCGCTCGCCGAACTCGACGCGACGGTCGATCCACTCCGGGCGGGGGTCATCCACGAGCGCCTGCGCTGGTTCCTCTGGGAGGCTGGAGATCGTGCGGCAGCGGCTGAGGCAGTCCGTGAGGCCCTCCGCCTCATCCCGGCTGCGCTGCCTTCGGCGGCACGAGCCCGCGTTCTTGCCCACGTGGCAGGGATCGAGCTGTACGGCCGCGACTACAAGGCGTCGCGAGAGCACGCTGCCCAGGCTCTCGACATCGCCCGCTCGGTGGGGGCGCGCTCCGAAGAGGCGCTCGCGCTCGGGATCCTCGGCTGGGACGAGGCCGTTCTGGGCGACGTCGAGGGCGGTGTGGCGCGATTCATCGAGGGTCAGCGGATCGCCGACGAGCTCCGCAGCCCCGAGGGGCAGGCGCTCGCGGCGACGAACCTGGCTGCCCTGCTCGATCGGGTCGGCCGTCCCGTCGACTCTCTCGCCGCGGCCCAGGCCGGCCTCGATACCGTCCGTCGGCTCGGCGTCGCGCGAACGTACGGCGGACTCCTGGCCGGCTACGCCGTGAAGGCTCTCGTGGCACTCGGACGCTGGGATGAGGCCGAGACGGCTGCCAGCGCCGGTCTTCGCGAGGCGGCGGCGGATCGGGCCGTGCTCTGGCTGCTGGCCAACCGGGCGCGATTGCACGTGGGGCGCGGCCGGTTCGATGAGGCAGCGGCCGACATTCGTCGAGCCACGACCCTCGACGACGCCCTCGGCACCTCCGAGTTCCGGATGAACGTGCTGGCGGCGTCGGCCGAGGCGGCGTGCTGGCAGGGGAGGATTGCGGAGGTGCGATCGATCATCGATACCGTGGGTGGCATGGCCGAGCCCGCCGGCCCACCGGATCCGGCGCTCGCGTGGCTCGCGGCGCTCGGCCTGCGCGCGGAGGCCGATGGCGCGGCGACGGCCCGTGCCCGCCACGATGAACCCGCGCTTGAGATGGCGCGGAGACGCGCCGCCGCGATCGTCGCGGCTCTCGATCACGCGCGTGCCGATCCTGCCACGCAGGCGATCGTGTCAGGCAGCTCGCGTGGACAGGGTCTGTCGTTGCTGTGTGCGGCCGAGGCACGCCGCGTTGAGCGCGCCGATACATCGGCCGACTGGGCGAGCGTTGCCTCGGCCTGGGCCTCGGCGGAACGTCCATTCCCCGAGGCCTACGCTCGCTTCCGCGAGGCCGAGTCGATCCTCGCGGCGCGGGGCGACCGCCATGCTGCCGAGGCTGCCCTGCGGGCGGCGGACGCCACAGCACGCGCGCTCGGCGCTGAGCCGCTCCGCGAGTCGGTCCAGCTCCTGGCGCGCCATGCCCGGATCGAACTCGAACCGAAGGAGGATCGGATCGTCCACGGGAGCCCGCAGGTCGCCGGCGATGGCGCCGCGGCCACGTACGGGTTCACGGAGCGGGAACTCGAGGTCCTGCGTCTCGTCGCCGGTGGATGGTCGAACCAGCAGATCGGCGACACCCTGTTCATCAGTCGAAAGACGGCGAGCGTCCACGTGTCGAACATCATGGGCAAGCTCGACGTTCGAAGCCGGGTTGAGGCTGCCGCCGTGGCCCATCGGCTGGGTCTCGGGCTCGATGCGCCAGGTCCGCCCGGCAGCACCTGACACGAGGAGCCGTCCCCCCGACGTTCGCGGTCGCGACGGCGGCCGGGACGTCACGGCCCGGTTTCCTGCTACCCTTCGATGCGTCCTTGAGCACCGGTCCTGAGAGGCCGGGGAACCGGTCCTGAGAGGCCGGAAAGGAGGCTGGTCGACCGTGTCCGGGTCCCACAACGGGCCGCCGTGCCCCGCGCCGCACCCCGACACCACCCGTCGCATCGTGAGCCACGTCCTCACGCCGCTGCCTTCCTCGGTGGTCGACCCTCGCGTTGGCGACCGTGGTCCCGCGCTCCTCGCGCTCGAGGACGGCACGATCTTCGATGGCGTCGCCTTCGGTGCTCCGATCGCCTCGGGCGGGGATCTCGTCGTCAACACGAGCCAGACCGGGTACCAGGAGGTCTGCACCGATCCCTCGTATGCCGGGCAGATCGTGGTCATGACATACCCGCTGATCGGGAACTACGGCCGCATCGGCGCCGACGACCAGTCCGGCCGTCCGTGGCTGCGCGGCCTGGTCGTGGCCAATGCCACGGCTGCGGTTCTCGACGACGCGCGGCAACTCGCGCGGCTCCTGCGCGACCACGACATCCCGGCAATCGCCGGGATCGATACCCGGGCCCTCGCGCGTCACCTGCGGGCCAACGGGTGCCTGCGCGGCGCGATCATCGAACCCGGCCAGATGGACCGGCAGGTCGCGTCCGCCGCAGCCCGTGCGGTCCCTCGCTGGGAAGACCATGATTTCGTGGGCCAGGTCTCGCCCGCGGCCGTGCGCGATATCGGCGATCCCGGCGAGACCGGGCCGCGGATCGCGATCGTCGACTTCGGCTTGAAGCAAAACATCGTGCGGTCGCTCCGCAAGCGTGGTGCGCGGATCCGGGTCCTGCCGCACACGGCGATGCCCGCGGAGGTACTCGCCCCGGACGTGGACGGCGTGGTCCTTTCGCCCGGGCCGGGCGATCCGGCGCGTCTCGATGGGCCCGTGGCCCTGGCCCGCGCGATCGTCGCCGACGGTCGACCCCTCCTGGGGATCTGCCTCGGCCACCAGATCGTCGGCCGCGCCGCCGGCGCGGAGACGCGGCGCCTCCGCTTCGGCCATCACGGCGCCAACCACCCGGTGCGCGACGTCGAGACCGGCCTGGTCCAGGTGACCGCCCAGAACCACGAGGTCCAGGTCGTGGCCGACTCGCTGCCGCCCGACAGCGGCTTCGTCGTCAGTCAGCTCAACCTGAACGACGGGTCAGTCGAGGGCCTGCGGCATCGCGAGCTGCCCATCGAGACCGTCCAGTACCACCCGGAAGGGGCCCCCGGTCCGCTCGATGCCCTGGCGGTCTTCGACCGATTCGTCGCGGCGGCCGAAGCGCACGCTGCCGGGCCTCGGGCGTCGTGAGGCAGCCGTGCACATCTCGTCGCCACGCATGACCGCCGCGCATACGCGGCCGGCAAGTGTCCTGATCCTCGGCTCCGGGCCGGTTGTCATCGGGCAGGCAGCGGAGTTCGACTACGCGGGTACCCAGGCCTGTCGCGCGCTCCGCGCGGAGGGCGTCCGGACCATCCTGGTCAACTCGAACCCGGCCACGATCATGACCGACGTCACCGTGGCCGACGCCGTCTACCTCGAGCCACTGACCGTCGAGGCGGTCGAGGCGGTCATCGTCCGAGAGCGTCCCGAAGGTCTCCTGGCCGGCCTCGGCGGCCAGACGGCCCTCAATCTCGCCATGGACCTCGCCGCGGCCGGCGTCCTGGAACGTCACAACGTCCGCCTCCTCGGGACCCCGCTCGAGGCGATCCGGATGGCCGAGGATCGCGAGGCCTTCCGCGACATGCTCGATCGGATCGGTCAGCCCTACGCGCCGTCGGCCATCGTCGAGGGCGCAACGCCGGCTGACCGGGACGCGGCCGCGGATGCCGCGCTTGCCGAGATCGGCCTTCCGGCGATCATCCGGCCGGCGTTCACGCTCGGCGGCACGGGTGGCGGGATCGTCGAGACCGAACCGGCCTACCGTGAGCGGATCCGAGCCGGAATGCGCGCCAGCCCGATCAAGCAGGTCATGGTCGAGCGCTGCCTCGTCGGCTGGCAGGAGGTCGAATACGAAGTCATGCGCGATGCCGACGACACGTGCATCGCGGTCTGCTCGATGGAGAACGTCGATCCGCTCGGGGTGCACACTGGCGACTCGATCGTGGTCGCCCCGGTCCAGACCCTGACCGACCAGGTCCACCAGCGGCTGCGGAGCGCGGCCCTTGCGATCATTCGGGCGCTCGGTGTGGAGGGTGGCTGCAACGTCCAGTTCGCCCTGTCCCCGGACTCCACGGAATACGCCGTCATCGAGGTCAACCCACGCGTCTCGCGGTCCTCGGCGCTGGCGTCGAAAGCGACCGGCTACCCCATCGCCCGGGTCGCGGCGCAGATCGCGGTCGGGCGAACGCTTGCCGAAATCCCCAACGCGATCACGAAGACCACCGTCGCGGCGTTCGAGCCGGCGCTCGACTACGTCGTCGTCAAGCTGCCGCGCTTCCCCTTCGACAAGTTCCCGACCGCCGATCGAAGCCTCGGTAGCCAGATGAAGGCGACCGGCGAGGTGATGGCGATCGACCGAACGTTTGGCGCAGCGCTCAACAAGGCCTTGCGCGGCCTGGAGCAGGCCGGCGTCGGGCCTCTCGCCGAGGACCCGGCATGGGCACCCATGTTCGACTATCTCGGGGCGGCGCTGGGCGCTCTCGATGGGGACGACGCCCACCTGGATGCCCCGATCCGCTGGATCGACGAGAGCGGGACGGCGTGCGAATCGACTCGTCACGCCCAGCGAACGGCCGCCCCGATCGTCCTCCGCCGTTTCCTTTCGCCATCCGACAGCCGTCTCTGGCGGGTGCTCGGCCTGCTCCGGCGTGGCGTGCCCGAGGACGACATCCAGGTCGCCACCGGGATCGCGCCGTGGTTCCTCGCGGAGCTGCGCCGCAACGTTGACCTCGAGGCCGCGACGCGGACGGCCGGCGCGCGCCTGGCCGACGCGTCCGACCCGGCGATGGTCTCGCTGCTGGTCACCCTCAAGCGCGCGGGGTTCGGTGACCACGAGCTGGAGGGACTTGCCGGCCTGCCGCGCGGCGCCGTGCGCGAGGCCCGCCTTGCCGTTGGTCTCGTCCCCGGCTACGCGATGGTCGACACCTGTGCCGCCGAGTTCGCTGCGGAGACGCCGTACTTCTACTCGACCTACGCGGCGAGCGGCTCTGCGCCCGAGGCGCCTCCGGTCCCTCGTCCGGCCGCCCTCGTCATCGGCAGTGGTCCGGTCCGAATCGGGCAGGGGATCGAGTTCGACTACTGCGCCGTCCAGGCGGCCGACACCCTTCGCGAGCTGGGCTGGAGCGCGGTCATGGTCAACTCGAACCCGGAGACGGTCTCGACGGATTTCGACTCGTCCACACGGCTTTATTTCGAACCACTCGACCTCGAGAGCGTCCGCTCGATCGTGGACGCCGAGTCGGGCGCGGGTGCGCGGCCCGAGGATCTGTTGCCGGCCGTCGTCGCATTCGGCGGACAGACGCCGCTCAACCTTGCCGCCCCCCTCGTCAACGGCGGCGTTCCGCTCCTCGGCAGTGACCTCGAGGCGATCGACCAGGCGGAAGAACGGACGCGGTTCGCGGCGCTCCTCGACCGTCTCGGGATCCCGCAGCCGGAAGGCGGGATGGCGCACTCGGCTGAGGAGGCGCTGACGATCGCCGAGCGGATCGGGTACCCGGTTATCGTGCGGCCGAGCTTTGTCATCGGCGGGCTGGCGATCGACTTCTGCTACTCCCCCGAAGACCTGACGCGGCAGCTCGCGGCCGCCACTGTTGTCGATCCCGATCGGCCCGTCCGGATCGATCGGTTCCTGGAGGGGATCGAGGTCGACGTGGACGCGGTGTCGGACGGCGTCGACGTCCTCATCCCTGGCCTGCTCGAGCATGTCGAGCGGGCCGGCGTCCACTCCGGGGACTCCGTCGCGTTCTTCCCGCCACAGACGGTGTCGGAGAGCGACCAGGCGCTCATCGTGGCCTCGATGGAGCGCGTGGTCGTGGCGCTCGGCGTGCGCGGGCTCGTCAACGCCCAGTTCATCGTCCGCGAGGACGGCGTGTACCTCATCGAGGTCAACCCCCGCGCCTCGCGGACGGTTCCACTCCTGTCAAAGGTGACCGGCGTGCCGATGGTCGAGCTCGCCGTCCGGGTCACGCTCGGCGAGCGGTTGGCCGACCTGGGGTGGGGGACCGGACACCTGGAGCCGCCGCCGCTGGTGGCGGTCAAGGCGCCGGCGTTCTCGACGGCGAAGCTACGTGGCGTCGACCCGTCGGTTGGCCCCGGGATGCAGTCGACCGGCGAGGTCATCGGGCTCCATGCCGAGCCGGCCGTCGCTCTCGCGAAGGCGCTTCGTGCGGCCGCTCTGGTCCCGCCCCGACCCGAGGTCGGCGCCCCGCCACCGACGGCGCTCCTGACGATCGCCGATCGCGACAAGGGCTCGCTCCCGCGCCTGGCGGCGGGGCTCGTCCGGGCCGGCTATCTCCTGGCCGCCACCCCCGGAACGCGCGAGGCGCTGGCCGCGGCCGGCTTCGACGCACGGCCCGTCGCCAAGCTGGGCGCGGTGGCCGATGCGACGATCGGGGAGGAGGACATCCTCGCGTGCATCGCCTCGGGCGAGGTTCGCCTCGTGGTCAACACGCCCACACCCCGCTCTGGTGCGGTCCGCGACGCGGCCGACATCCGTCACGCCGCGACCGCCGAGGGGATCCTGTGCCTCACGGCCGTGGAGACGGCGATGGCCGCCGCCGAAGCGCTCGATCCGGCGGTGATGGATCGCCTTGCCGAGGTCCGACCGCTGGCCGAATGGGTTGCACTGCGCCGTCCGATCGGCGCGCGGGTTCCCGTCTAGGGCGCCGCAGTCCCGGCCCAGGGCGCCATGGCCGTAGCTGGTGGCGCCGCCGGCTCCTTCACGACGGCCTGGCCAAGCGACCACAGCGTCACGGTCGTCAGGATGACCATCACGAGGGCGAGGGGGATCTGTCGGAGCCGGCCGTCCTGCCCGCGTCCGCCGGCCTTCGCATGGTCGACCTTGGCCACGGCAGCATGGCCGGCCCAGGCGCCGATCATGTGCCCTCCGACGACTGCCAGGAGCTGGAACGTCCAGACGAGTCCAGGGGGCAGCCACGCGCCGCTCGGCTCGAAGAACGCCGTGCCGAACAGGTCCCAGCCTTGCTGGAACGGATCGGAGATTGCGACGAGGATGCGCTGGCCGTCGATGAGCAGGAACGTCAGGTAGTGGGCCACGAGATAGCCAACCGCGATCGGCAGCAGGCCCGCGCCGGCCGCAGCCAGGCCGACCCAGCGCGCCGCGACGAGGGCGAGGGCCGCGACGAGCGCGAGAAATGCGCCCAGGATCGCCGTGATCGCGATCGGCGGCGGCGCGCCGAAGAGATCGAAAAAGGCCTGCGTCTGCGATAGCCCATCGAACAGGATAGAACCGATTCCCAGGGCGATGAGGACCACGTCGGGAACCGTCCAGCCGCGGTCGAGGACCCCGACCGCGAACCCCCTCCGGCGCAGCACCCCGTCGCCGGCAGTTGCCAGCGGCGCCATCCTGCCGAGGAGCCCAAACCAGACCGAGAACGTCTCGCCCGAGGAACGCCAGGCATCGCGGCCGTAGAGGGCCATCGCGGCCAGCGT
>JANNUK010000066.1:0-1951 GCA_031395155.1 Chloroflexota bacterium
AGAGTCGCGTTCGCTATCCATTCCAATGTAGGGCTGCAACCCCGCGCGTCATGCGCACCGACCGGTTCGATCGCGCCAGGTACCACTCAGGTCCCGCCGCTGGATCTGCCGATCGGTGGTGAGGTCGTCTACAAGCGGTGATCTGCCGCGACCCCTGCGAGGAATGCTACGACCCGGGCCTGGTTGCCCAGGCGCTCAACGCGGGCATGCCCCCAGGTCCCGGTTGCGTTCATCTGTGAGTAGCGCTCCCGGACCGGGCTGTGGTGGGTCCAGGCCCAGACGATGATGTTCTTCTCCGGCCGCGGGTCGAAGAAGTTGCTCCAGGGCTCCTTGTTGCCGTTCCACAACGTCTCCCGGGTGGCGGCGCGTCTGATCGTCCTGGAAATGACCTTCCGCATCACTGTTGATCGGGGCAGATCCAACCAGACGATCGTGTCGGCCTTCGCCCAGACGAGCTCGGCCACCCCATGACTGGCGTAGTTGCCATCGACGACCCAACTGTCGCCCCGTACGAAATCGCTGACACGCCGCCGGAATTCCGCGTCGGGCATCGGTGTCCAGGTGGGCTGGTGGAACAGGGAGTCGAGCTCGAGATGGGGAACGTCGAGCGCCGACGAGAGCCGACGGGCGACAGTGGTCTTGCCCGATCCCGAGACACCGATCACCGAGACGCGCTTCATCCAGCCCAGTATCGCATCGCCGACGCCGCTCCCAGCGACGCACGGTTCCGGTCGGCCTGACGCCCGAGCGGGTACCATCGCTGCGCATCCGCACGTTCGCCCGACACCGGGCAGCCACGCACAGGAGCCCGCCTGCCCGTGAAGATTCAGGAAGCTGACGCGAAGGGACTACTCCTCGCCCAGGGGCTGCCGGTGCCCGGCTGGGAGGTCGCGCGGACGGCGGCCGATGCCAGGGCGGCCGCGGAGCGGGTCTTCGACGCCGGGGCGAGCGCCGTCGTCATCAAGGCCCAGGTGCTCGTCGGTGGACGAGGCAAGGCCGGCGGCGTAAAGCTTGCCGGCTCGGCCGACGAGGCTGAAGCTGTCGCCGGCGCGATCCTCGGGATGGACATCAAGGGCATCACGGTGCGCAAAGTGCTCGTCGCCGTTGCCGCCGACATCGCCAGGGAGTTCTACCTGTCCGCTGTCCTGGATCGGGCGGCGCGGCGGATCCTCCTCATGGGTTCGTCCGAGGGCGGGATCGACATCGAGCAGGTCGCGGCAGAGCAGCCCCAGGCGATCGTCACCGTCCATGCCGACCCGCACCTGGGCCTCCGCGACTGGCAGGCTCGTGAGCTCGCGTTCCGGATGGGCCTCGGCACCCACCTCAAGGCTACCGTCGGGATCGCGAAGGGCCTCGTCGCGACGATGCTCGCCAACGACGCGGACCTGGTCGAGATCAACCCGTTGGCGATCGTCCGGCAACGGGAGGCGAGCGGGAACGTCGTGGAGCAGCTCGTCTGCCTCGACGCCAAGATCACCCTCGACGACTCCGCATTGACCCGTCATCCCGGTCTCGAGGACCTTCGCGACCTGGATGAAGAGGACCCGACCGACATCGAGGCTCGCCATGCCGGGATCAGCTTCATCAAGCTCGACGGCACGATCGGCTGCATGGTCAACGGGGCCGGCCTCGCGATGGCGACGATGGACCTCGTCAAGCGGGCCGGCGGCGAGCCGGCCAACTTCCTCGACATCGGCGGCGGCGCGCGGAGCGACAAGGTCGCCGAGGCGATGCGCCTGATCCTCGCCGACCCGAAGGTCGACGCGATCCTCGTCAACATCTTCGGCGGCATCACGCGCGGTGACGAGGTGGCCCGCGGGCTCATCGAGGCCCGCAGGCAGCAGACACGGGACGTGCCGATGATCGTGCGGATCGTCGGGACAAACGCCGAGGAGGCGGGACGTTTGCTCCGAGAGGCCCGCTTCGAGACGGCCGAGTCCCTCGACGACGC
>JANNUK010000070.1:0-1646 GCA_031395155.1 Chloroflexota bacterium
ATGGGGCGGCTGGTCGGCCTGTCGCCTACCTCGTGTTCGACCTGCTGCACGTCGACGGGCGCTCCACCCTGTCGTGGCCCCTGTCGCGCCGTCGGGAGACCCTCCGCCGGATCCTGCATGCCGGCGACGAGGTGGTCGCCGTGCCGGCGATCCCGGGCGAGGGTCGCGCGCTCCACGACGCGGCCGCGGGACAGGGGATCGCCGGGATCATGGCCCGGCAGACGGCCGGGCCCTACCTGCCGGGAATCCGCAGCCGGCTGTGGCGATTCATCGCGGCCGGCGTTTCAGGAAGCAGCGCGATGCCCGAGGAGGCCGCGGACGCGGCTGCCGCGCACCTTCCGGTGCCGTCGTCCGGCGCCGGGCCGGTCCTCGCACTGATCCGACGGCTTCCCCTCGACGACGGCGACCTCGGATGACGACCGACGAGCGCCGACCCTGGGCGCGATCCTGGGCGCCTCGAGCGGCATGGGCGAGGCGACCGCCGGCGCGCTGGCCGCGGCCGGGTACGACATCTCCAGCGTCCACCTGGATCCCCGCTCGCGACGAGCGCTCGTCGATGAGATCATGGAGCGGATCCGCTCGTTGGGGCGGACAGCGCTGTTCCTGAACATGAACGCCTCCGACGACGCTCGCCGATCGGTTCGCGGAGATCCGTGCCGAAGGCGGGCAGCCACATCTTCGTGTCGTCCTTCACTCGCTCGCGTTCGGGTCCCTTGCGCCGTACATCGCCGATAGCGGCTCGCCGGCCATCGATCGACGGAAGATGGAGATGACCACCGATGTCATGGCCCACAGCCTCGTCTACTGGGCGCAGGACCTGTTCGCGGCCGGCCTCCTCGAAGAGGGCTCGCGGATCATCGCGATGACGTCCGAGGGCTCGAGCCTGGTCGTGCCGACCTACGGCGCCGTGTCTGCGGCGAAGGCTGCCCTCGAGTCGCACGTCCGCCAGCTCGCCCTGGAGTTCGGGCACCGACGCACCGGAATCACGGTCAATGCGATCCAGGCCGGCGTGACCATGACGCCGGCGCTCATGAAGGTGCCGGTACACGACCAGATCATCGAGATGAGCCGTCGTCGCAATCCGAGCGGACGAATGACCACCACGGAGGACGTGGCACGAGCGATCGTGGGTCTTGCGCGCGATGCCTTCGGGTTCGTGAACGGCGCTGTCATCCCGGTCGACGGCGGAGAGGCGATCACGCACTGACGGCTGGCGTGCAGGTGGAGCGCGGATGCCGGGGCGCGGACGGGGGTTCTCTCGCGAGCGCCCATCCGTGCCAGACGACACTCCCCGTAGCCGTAGGCTCGAACGGCCTGATTGATCCTTGCCGGATTCTCTGCTGGGTGTCAGATGGCGGGATCACGTGGGCGGCGCACGCACGGCGCTGTCGCACCGAAGCTCGGTTTGGCAACCGAGCGAGCCCAGTGCTCGGGGCAGTACCGTCTGTCAGGACCGAGGCCGAAGACGCGGATCGCAGCGTCCGACGGTCGAGGCGAGGCCGCCCAAAGACGCGGGTTGAGAAGCGCGACGCTCGGGGTGATGCGACGCTCGGGGCACGGCCTCAGTCGCCACCGACTCGCCGCCGGTACACGGGCAGGCCGCGCGACGCACAGAACGACAGGTCCACCTCGGCCTCGAGGTCGCG
>JANNUK010000088.1:0-3759 GCA_031395155.1 Chloroflexota bacterium
GCACGCACTACCTCGTGGCCCTGGCCATCGTGCTCGGTGGAGCGCTCATCGCGATCTCCGCCGCCGCGCGAGCGACGGGGACCTCCATCCGCCGCTTCAGCCCCCACTTCTTCGTGCTCGGCGTCGCCTTCCTGCTCCTCACCACACGCAGCCTGACGAGCTTCAGCCTCCTCTTCGGCACGACGTGGCTCGTCAACTCGCTGGCGTTCTTCGCCATCCTGGCCAGCGTCCTGCTGGCCATCTTCGTGAACGCCCGCTGGCCGATCACACGGCCGACGCCCTTCTATCTGCTGCTCTTCGCTTCGATCGCCATCGCGTACCTGCTCCCGCCCGAATCGCTCCTCGTCGATCCGCCCCCGGTGCGCTATGGACTCGCGGCCATCGTCGCCTTCGCTCCGGTGTTCCTGGCCAACCTGGCCAACCTGGTCTTCTCGTACTCGTTCCGGGACACGACGACCGCGGACATGGCGTTTGCGAGCAATCTGCTCGGGGCGACGTTCGGAGGGGCGATCGAGTACCTGGCCCTGGTGACGGGCTACCAAGCACTGCTGATCATCGTCGCCGCCCTCTACGGCCTCGCCTGGCTCTTCGCTTCGCGCGTACGTTTCGGCGCTGATCGCGAGTTGGCCGGGCCGGGCTGATCGCGGTCGGCAGTCAGGGTCGTCCTCCGGCCCGGCGTCGGGCCGTCGCGACGAATTGGGGCTCACGGAACGAGCTCGAACGCCTCCACGTGGTGCGGCCGCACGGTGCGGAAGTGGCGCTGGTCCAGCGTCGCGATCTTCGGCTCGGCGAGGCGTTCAGCGAGGGCGACGACACTGGCGTCGACCACGCCCAGCCCCAGGTCGGCGTACTCGGACTGGAGGTCACGACAGCGGGCAAGGTCGGCAGGGGTCGGCGGTTCGATCCGGTAGACGCCTGCCAAAACGTCGTCGAGGAAGATCAGCCAGGCCTCGGGCGGCAGTCGCCGCGCGCACCAGTAGTCGAGCTCGGATAGCACGAGCGCAGGAACGACGAGGTCCTCGTCGGCATTCATCAGGAGATTGGCGCAACGCTGATGATCCGGATCGGCGGCGTCGAGGGCAGCCAAGAGTGGCCCCGTATCAAGGATGAGCGCCACGATCAGCGCGGAGGGTCGGCGACCGGTTCGGCAGTAAGCTCGGCGGCGCGCTGCCCGTCGGTCGAGCGAGCAACTCCGACACGCGGCCGGCGCCGTTCGCGCAGGTCGCGTGCATAGCCTTCAACCGCTTCGCGGAGCACATGCCCAAGCGGCACATTGCGTCGCTCCGCTTCGGCCTCGAGCGTTCGCAGGACGGCCGGCGGGGCGCTCACGGTCGTTCGCTTCAGTTCACTCATGATGCATGATGCTAGCATCATGATGCACGATGTGCAAGCCCGCTTCTGGCGGCGGTAATGCATCAGTTTTGAGCGAGGGTCCGCTACATGAACTTCCTCCTCTTGAAGGCCTGAACATCGGCCGGATTAAGGGCGAACCACGATGATGATCGTGGCACTCGGCGTCTCCGATTGGCGCGCCAGAGGCCGCCCGTGGCTCGCGACCTTGAGTTGGGCGCTCCCGATGGCTGGCCTCTGGATCGTCGCCCAGGTGATTGTCGACAGCCCGAAGACTCGCGTCGTCCTCGTGTACTGGCTTGCTTCGGCCCCGGTGGCCTTCATGGTCTTCTCGACTCGGGCCGAAAGATGGTGGTTTGAGGCGGTTCTTCGACAGCCCTACCCACCGTGACCTCGCCTCACAGCGACGACTCGCCTCGCGCTGACTCGATGCCGCTCCGCGCGGCGAGCTCGTTCGAACGAGCGGGACGGCTGGTGATCTGAATTCGAATTGCCAGTCACTCCGACCCTGCGTTCCTTCGAGCGACGAACGTCCCGTAGCCACGCGAGCCGACGTACACCCCGTCGCGGACAACCGGGCGGCCACGGACGAGGACGCTCCGGACCGCGCCCTCGACCTCGAAACCCTCATAGGGCGTGTAGTCGCTCGTGTGGTGGAGGTCGGCGGCGCGGAGTGTGCGGCGGGCAGCCGGGTCGAACAGGACGATGTCCGCATCGCGGCTGACCTCGATCGCGCCCTTCGAGCTGAAGCCGAACCGGCGGGCCGGCGTCGTCGACAGCAGGTCGACCATCCGCTCGATGGTCAGGCGCCCTCTCGCGACCCCGAGGCCATAGACGATCGACAGCAGCGTTTCGATCCCGGGCGCCCCGTTCGAGATCCGGTCGAAGGGGGTCCCGCGGGCGGCTTCGGCCTTCTCCACGGCGACGCGATCGGGGACGTGGTCGGTGGCGACGAGGTCGAGGCTGCCGTCGACGAGGCCCGCCCAGAGCGCGTCCTGGTCCACCGCGGATCGGAGCGGCGGCGAGATGACGTAGCGGGCCACCGTCGCATCGTCGGGGTCGTCGTACCGCTCGTCGGTCAGGGCAAGGTACTGGGGACAGGTCTCGGCGGTCACGCGTACGCCGGCCGCGCGTGCTTCGCGGACGTGGCGGAGCGCATCGGCGGCGGACAGGTGGACGACGTGGACCGGCGCATCGGCCTGGGCGGCGAAGGCCATCGCGCGGGCCGTGGCGACCCCTTCGGCCGTCGTCGATCGCGTTGTAGCGTGGTAGCGCGGTGACGTGTCACCACGCTGAAGCGCCGCAGCGACCGCCGTGTCGATGAGCACGGGGTCCTCGCAATGGACCTCGAGCAGCCCGCCGCGCTCGCCCATGACCCGCATCGCCTGGTAGATCCGCTCGTCGGCGAGGCGGAAGTCGAAGACCATGAACGCCTTCGCCGTCGGCACCCCTTCGTCGATGATGGCCGGCAACTCCGCGACCGGGTCGTCCATCCGGCCGGAGATCGCGAGGCTGACCGCGTAGTCGACGGCGCTGTCCTGCGACGTGGCCGCTCGCCATTCCTTGAGGCCCGCCATGAGCGATCGCTCTGCCGCCGGCGACGAGCCGGTCCCCGGGTTGTTGAAGGCAAGGAACGTCGTCGTGCCGCCGAAGGCCGCGGCCACGGAATCCTGGAAGAAGCGGTCCGGCTCCGCGTCGGTCGCGACCCGGGTATGGGTGTGCACGTCGATGGCGCCCGGCAACACCAGGAGCCCCGAAGCGTCGATGACCTCGCGAGCGTTGGCCACCAGTCCGCCCAGATCCGGCGCGACCTCGCGGATCCTGCCACCCTCGACTGCGACATCCGCTATGGACGAGTCGGTGGCCGTGACGACCATGCCTCCGCGGACGAGGAGGTCGGTCATCGGTGATCGGTCACCGGTGATCGGTCGCCGTCGCCCGACATCGGACCGCCGGCGTCACTCGACTTCGACGATCGAGATGTCCTGCGCGCCCTCCCACAGGCAGCGCCGCCCGACCTCGCGGAGCCGATCCGCCCAACCCTCGTCGGGATCGATGGTCGCGAAATTGTTGGCCGCTAGCTGACCGACCTTCGATCCCAGCGAGGCGCCCCCGTACGGCACGAAAATCTCGCACTCGCTGATCCCGCCGGGATAGAGGGCAAGCTGGCCTGGAGCTGGGTGTGAGGTGTGATTCTCGTAGTCAATGCCCGGACGGTAGTCGCCGAACGGGATCCACGTCGACTCGCCGGTCCATCGGCAGTGGATGAGTCGCGAAGTCAGTGGGAGCAGTCGACGCACCGCGTCGCGGGTCCGTGGCGCGTCGGCCTCCCAGTGGGCGGTAAAGTGGAGGTCGCCGATCTCGATCTTCAGGGTTCCCATGCACGGAGGATAACGCGTGGCGGATGCC
>JANNUK010000094.1:0-5180 GCA_031395155.1 Chloroflexota bacterium
TGGGACCTCGACCGGGAGCTCATCCGGACGGGCATCGCCGCACTCACCGCCCCGTCCGGGACCGAGCTGCGGTCGTTCCACGAGGTCATCGATGGGTACCGCGACATGGGCTTGCCGTACCGCCTCGCCCAGGCCGTCCTCGTCCTGCTCGCGACGCGCGGCGGCGACGAGGCCGAGGTCGCGGCGCTGGCCGACGAGGCGGAGGGGATCCTGCGTCGCCTCGGGGCGAAGCCCATGCTGCGCGACCTCGGGCGCCTTCGGGGCGGAGCAGCCGCAACGCCCGGCGGTCCGGCAGCCGAGCCGGTGGCCCCGGACCTGGCTCGATCAGCCGTGCGAGACTGACCCATGATCTGTAGCGCGTGCGGGACGGAGAATCGGGCCGGGCGCAAGTTCTGTTCGGAATGCGCAACGCCGCTTTCCGTCGCGTGCCCAGCATGCGGCGCGGCGAACGAGCCGAGTGAGAAGTTCTGCGGTGAGTGCGCCACACCACTGGCGGCCGGGGCCGCACCCGCAGCCAGATCCAGTGCCGCGCCCGCCGCGCAATCAGGCTCGTCGGCCGCCAGCGCGCCCGTCGCCGAGCGGCGCCTGGTCTCGATCCTGTTCGCCGACCTCGTCGGGTTCACCCCGTTCGCCGAGGAACGTGATGCCGAGGATGTCCGCGACACCCTGACCCGCTACTTCGATATCGCGTCCGACGTCATCACCCGCTATGGCGGCACCGTCGAGAAGTTCATCGGCGACGCGGTCTTGGCCGTGTGGGGGGCGCCCGTCGCCCGCGAGAACGACGCCGAGCGAAGTGTGCGCGCCGCCCTTGAGCTCGTCGATGCCGTGCGTGCGCTCGGCCCCGGGATCCAGGCCCGGGCCGGAGTCCTGACCGGCGAGGCGGCTGTCACCCTGGGCGCCACGAACCAGGGCATGGTCGCCGGCGACCTCGTAAACACTGCCGCGCGACTCCAGTCCGTCGCCCAGCCGGGCACCGTCCTCGTCGGGGAGCCGACAATGCGCGCCGCCAGCGGCGCGATCGCGTTCGAGGAGGCCGGTGAGCAGGCGCTCAAAGGCAAGGCCGCCCCGGTTGCCGCCTGGCGGGCACTGCGCGTGGTCGCCGAGATCGGGGGCCGCAACCGCTCCGAGGCCCTCGAGGCCCCGTTCGTCGGGCGCGACGACGAGCTGCGCCTCTTGAAGGAGTTGTTCCATGCGACGGGCCGCGAGGGCAAGGCCCGCCTCGTCTCGGTCATCGGGCCGGCAGGGATCGGCAAGAGCCGGCTGTCGTGGGAGTTCAGCAAGTACGCCGACGGTGTCGTCGAGAACGTCTGGTGGCACACGGGTCGCTCGCCGGCGTACGGCGAGGGGATAACGTTCTGGGCGCTGGGCGAGATGGTCCGACGGAGAGCAGGACTCGTCGAGACCGATGACGAGCCAACGACCCGGGCGAAGATCGCCGAGACCCTCGTGACCCATGTCCCCGACGAGGCCGAGCGGCGGTGGATCGAGCCCTCCCTGCTGACGCTGCTCGGCGTTGGCGCCGGGACCGGTGGCTCGGAGCAACTCTTCGGGGCGTGGCGGACGTTCTTCGAGCGGATGGCAGAGACCGGCACGGTGGCCCTCGTGTTCGAGGATCTCCACTGGGCCGACAGCGGCACGCTCGACTTCATCGACCACCTGCTCGAGTGGAGCCGCACGAGCCCGATCTTCGTCGTGACCCTGGCCCGGCCCGAGCTCCTCGAGCGGCGGACGGACTGGGGCGCCGGCAAACGCAACTTCAGCTCGCTCTACCTCGAGCCGCTCCCCGAGCGGGCCATGCGGGCGCTCCTCGCCGGACTCGTGCCGGGCCTCCCCGAGCGTGCCGTCGCCTCGATCGTCGGCCGCGCCGACGGGATCCCCCTGTATGCCGTCGAGACGGTCCGGATGCTCCTCGCGGAGGGCAAACTCGCGCTCGAGGGCGATCGCTACGTACCCACGGGCGACCTCGCCGACCTCGCCGTTCCGGAAACGCTCACCGCCCTGATCGCCTCGCGCCTCGACGGCCTGCCTCCCGAGGACCGTGCCCTCGTCACCGATGCGGCGGTCCTCGGACAGAGCTTCAGCCCAGCCGGCCTCGCCGCAGTGTCGGGCATCGCCGAGGCCGAGCTCGAGCCGCGCCTGCGCGGCCTCGTCCGGCGCGAACTGCTCGTGTCCGAGGCCGACGCCCGCTCGCCCGAGCGGGGCCAGTACGCCTTCGTCCAGGCGCTCATTCGCGAGGTCGCCTACAACACGCTGGCCAAACGGGACCGCAAGATCCGCCACCTCGCGGCGGCCCGCTTCTTCGAGTCGCTCGGCAGCGACGAGATGGCCGGAGCCCTCGCCACTCACTATCTCGCCGCTCATGGGAACGCGCCACACGGTGCCGAGGCGGACGCGCTGGCCGGTCAGGCCAGGATCGCGCTCAAGGCCGCGGCCGAACGAGCGATCGCGCTCGGTGCGCACGATCAGGCCGTCACGTTCCTCCGCCAGGCGATCACCGTCACGACGGACGCCAACGAGGAGGCCGAGCTCCTGGAGCGAGCCGCCGAGTCCGCGTCGATCGCGGCTCACCAGGACGTCGCGGCGGAGTTGCTGGAGCGTTCCGTCTCCCTGCGTCGTGCCGGGGGAGACCGGAGCGCGATCGCCAGGTCGGTCGCGTCACTCGGGCGCGTCCTCATCATGGCGCGCCGCACGGACGAGGCGCTGGCATTGCTGACATCCGCGTCCGAGGAGCTGGCGGACCTTCACCCCGATCCAGGGTTCCTTGCGCTCGAGGGGCAGCTCGCGACCGTCCTGAGCCAGACTGAGCAGCATCGGCGGGCGATCGAGGTCGCCGATCGGGTTCTCGAGGCCGCCGAGCACGCCGATCTCCCGATGGTCCTCGCGGAGACGTTGGTGACCAAGGGACGGGCGCTCGGAAGCCTCGGTCGCCTTCGCGAAGCGATCGGCGTCCTTCGGGCCGGCGAAGAGCTGGCCCAGGCCCTTGGCTGGGACTCGATCGTCCTGCGCGCCCTGATCTCTCGCGGCTTCCACCTCGGCGAGATCGATGCACGCGGTGCGCTCGAGGCCTACCAGGACGGGTTGGCTCTCTCGCGCCGCCTGGGACAGCGGTTCATGGCCCTGGCCTTCGCGAACAACATCGGGTTCACGTCCTTCCTCTCCGGCGCCTGGGACGAGGGTATAGCGGTCCTGGGCGACGCCCTCAGTGGCGACCTGGAGCCACGCGATCGCGTGGCGCTCCTGGGCAACTACATCATCATCCTGGCGTGTCGCGGCGAGCCCGTGGCAGACCTGGTCCGCGAGATGAACGAACTGCACGCGGGCGACACCGATGCCGGCCAACAGAGCATGGTCGCCGATGCGCGAGGCCACGTCGCCTGGAACCGCGGCGACCTCCAGGAGGCACGGACCGAGTGGCTTCGGCTGGGAGCCCTCGCCGCGGTGTACATCGCGCCGGCGACCTACCAGGCGGCCCGGCCGGCGATCTGGGAGCGCGACCTCACGAACGTTCGCAAGGACCTCGAAGCGATCGATGCGACCGGCTTCCACGGCGCGATCGTGGAGACAAGACGGACGACGCTGAAGGCCGCCATCGCCGCGCTCGAGGGACGGACCGGCGAAGCCCACGAGCTCTATCGTGAGGCGATCCGCAGGTGGCACGACCTCGGCCAGCCCTGGGACGGCGCGCTCACCGCGATCGATATGGCGCACGTCCTCGACCCGTCCGATCGTGACGTCCAGGCGGCTGGTGCGGCGGCCCGCGAGATCCTGGTGGGCCTGGGTGCCGCTCCCATCATCGCGCGGCTCGATGCGGCACTTGCTCGGGGCGGCGAGGCCGCATCTCCGGAGCCGGAGGCGGCAGGCCACCCGGCCGACCGCGTCGGGTCCGCGCCGGGTCCGACCGACGCCTGATCCGACGGGCCCGGACCGCTCCGGCACAGAGCCGGCCGGAGACCTGGTCCGTCCCGCCACGCCTGCGGAGCGCGCGGACGTCCGGGCGATGCACGGCACGACGCGCGCGGCGTGGGACGAGGCCGCCGAGCGCTACGAACGCTGGCTTCCGGAAGCCATCGAACTGATCCGTGGCGGCGGGTCAAACCTGTTCCCCGAGGAGGTTGCGCTCATCGGGGACCTCCACGGCCGCTGCCGTCGAGCGATCCACCTCCAATGCGCGGGGGGTCGGGACACGCTCTCGCTGTGGAACCTCGGCGCGGACGAGGTGGTCGGCGTGGACTACAGCACGCGGATGCTGCAGCAGGCGCGGCGGCTGACCGAGGCCGTGGACGCGCCCGCCCGCTGGATCGAGGCCGACGTCCTTGACACGCCGCACGACCTCGACGGCACGGCCGATCTCCTCTACACGGGCCGGGGCTCGCTCATCTGGCTCCAGGACCTCGACGCCTGGGCGACCGTGCTCGTTCGGCTGCTTGCCCCGGAGGGCCGGCTCGTCCTGTTCGAAGGTCATCCAGCGGAATGGCTGTTCGATGTCGGCGAGGACGGCCGCTGGATCACCACGGACTACGACTATTTCGGTGGGTCGGAGGCATCGAAGGGCTGGGCGCCGGAGTACATCGACCGGCTCTCGATCGACGAAGCCGATCAGAGCTGGAAGTTCGCACGGTCGTGGACGCTCGGGGAGATCCTGACGGCGATGCTCCGCGCCGGACTGCGCCTTGAGCGCGTCGACGAATACCCACGCGACTGGTGGGGCGGCCACGGCGATGTCGCCCCCGCCGAGGCCGGGCGGATCCCGCTGTCCTTCTCGGTGGTGGCGCGGCGACCCTGAGGTCCAGCTCGCCCGTGATGCAGGTCACGGCGGTACAGGTCACGGCGGTACTGGACCGCAGTGCTAGCCTCGGGTCATGAACGCCCAAGCCCACGACCATGCCCATGGTCACGAGCACGACCACGAGCACGACCACGATGACGATGACGGCCACGAGGCGTTCGACTATGTCGGCGCGATCCTCGACGGGCGCGTGGCGAAGGACCGCTTCTTCGCGACGAGCCCGAACAGCCCGATCCCCGGCATTCGCGCGCATCACGCTCATGACCCGGTGGCATCACCGGCGACGAGTGACGCTCAGCCGTCGTTCGACGGTCTTACCTATTTCCCGCCGGACCCGGCCTACCAGTTCGAGGTCGAGAAGGTGTCGCCGTACGAGGGCATCGAGCCCGTC
>JANNUK010000098.1:0-3604 GCA_031395155.1 Chloroflexota bacterium
CGGGAGGCGTCGCGGGTGGCTGCGTCGGTGACAGCGCCGGATCGACGGTCGCGAACACCACTGCGATGCCCATCAGGATCGAGGCACCGACGATCAGTGGCCAGCGGGCGCCGACCCCGAACGGACCTCGACGCGGCGGCCTACGGCTCGGAATCAACGGCATCTCGGTTCCGTGCAACAGGGCGGGAGGGTGTGCCGAATCGACCATGGGTCGTGCAGTATAGGCGCGAGTCTGGCCGAATCCGTCAGATCCGCTCGCCGATTGGTGGTGTCAGGAAGCGCCGCGCGACGCCGGCGTACTGACGGTCGACGAGCGCATTCGGCATCCGGGCCAAGCGTCGTCCTGGGGCCGAACGGCGCTCCGCGAGGGCGGCCCAGCGGTCCAGCAGGATCAGCACTGAATAGATCCTGACTGCGGCGGGATCGGCCTCGTCCCGTCCATAGCCGGACAGCAGGGCGTCACGCAGGGCGTCACGCTGTGATGGTCCGAAGGCGAGCCCGAACGACGACGACTGGATCCGGGACGTCTCGATGGCGATGATCATCCGGGCGAGATCGTCATAAATCGGCATGCGCCATCGGCCCAGCGCATCAACCGCCGTCACCGTCCCGGAGGGCGTGATGAGGAAGTTGCGGATGGCGAAGTCGCCATGGTGCAGGCCGGTGGGAATGGAGCTCGGGAGGGCCTCCTCGGCCGCCGTCGCGAGCCGGTCCACGATGTCATGAACGACACTCGGACGAGTCGTGGACCGCGCAAGGAATTCGCCGATGCGGCGGGCCAGATCGACCACTTCCGCGCGCGTGTTGATCCGGATCGTCCGCTCGGAGGCGAGGCCGAGTCCCTGGAATCGGCGCAGCCACGCGCCGGCGCTCGTGAGGGCGAGGCCGAGGCGCGCCGTCGCGTTGCTCTCCGCGCGGCGACCCGCCGCTTGCAGGAGAAGTCCCGAGAGCGGGACCCCACTGGCCTCGGTCATCACGATCGCCCCCAGGTCGTCGTAAACGTCGATGACCCTGACCGAGCCGAACCTCGCGTCCGGAGCGGATCGCAGGTCGGCGTCGATCGCGCGGAGCGTCGTCGCCTCGAGGCCGGTCTTCTCCCGGGCCGGGGTGTCGGGCACGATCCGTGGACGGAGTGACGGCGGACGTTCGACGAGGTGCGGGATCTTGACCACGAGGCGGATCGTCGCTGGCGCAGGTCCGACAGAGCAGCGGACCAGGGTCGAGCGGGGTCGCTCGCGTACCCCGTCGATCGTGACCGATGGAGCGGCGCCCAGTTGCGGAAAGGCGTCGGCCGCGGAACGGCGGAGCCGCGACTCGAGTTCGGCCGGGATCGTCACGTGCGTCAGCCTACCCCGAGTGACGGGTCCCCGGCGGGCTGGGTTCGACGGAGGTCGGGGCGATGACGCATCATCTCGGCCACTGTGAAGAACCCCCTGTTCGCGAGGTCCGCGCGGCCCGACGTGTGGCTCTCACGGCGCCCGCGGCCACTCATGTGGTGACGGAGCCAGACTCGCCACCCGGCAGCCCCGAGGTCGTCGTCCGGACGGCAGCGGATAGCCAGATCCGGGGGTCCAGCCTGCTGCTGATCGGCCGCCTCATCGCCATTGGCCTGGACCTGATGACCCAGATCCTCATCGTGCGGTCCCTGTCCAAGGGCGACTTCGGGGCTTTCGCGTTCGCGCTGTCCATCGTTTCGCTCCTCGCGACGATCTCGGTCTTCGGCCTCGACAAGACGCTGCCTCGATTCGCGACCATCTACGAGGAGAGCCTGGATCGTGGGCGACTTGTGGGCTCGATCGCCCTCGGCGTGATGACCATCGCCGGGTTGGGGGTCGCGGGCGCCCTCATCGCGATGGCGATCGGGACGGGAATGGGGCCCGAATTCGTGGAGACCGAAGGGGCCCGCGAGCTGCTCCTGATCCTGATCATCCTGGGGCCGATCCAGGCATTCGACACCCTGCTGATCGGCCTGCTGGCCGTGTTCGCCGGGCCACGAGCGATCTTCCTCCGGAAGTACATCCTCGCCCCGGGCCTTCAGCTCACGGTCGTGATCGTGCTGACCGTCTCGAACCAGAGCGTGCAATTCCTCGGGGCCGGGTACGTCGCGGCCGGTGCGTTCGGCGTCGCGGTCTACGGCGTCTGGTTCGTCCGCCTGCTCCGCCGGCTGGGCCACCTCCGCGATGTGCGACGAGCGTTCCGACTGCCGGTTCGGGAGGTCTACGGGCTGACGATCCCCTTCCTGTCCACAGACGTCGTCCTCACCGTCCGGACAACGTTGGTCATCATCCTGCTGCAGTTCGTCGCCACCTCGTCGGACGTGGCGGAGTACCGAGCAGTCGTTCCGCTCGCCCGGCAGAATCTCCTCGTCCTCAATGTGTTCAGCGTGCTCTTCATCCCTGCCGCTTCGCGCCTGTTCGCGCGCGGAGCCCACTCCGACCTCGATGTGCTCTACTGGCGCATGACCCACCTGATCGCCGTGGTTACCTTCCCGATCTTCATCGTGTCGTTCGCGCTGGCCGAACCCATCGCCGTGCTGTTCTTCGGCGACCGCTACGCCACATCCGGGTCGATCCTCGCGTGGTTGGCGCTGGGCCAGTACGTGAGCGCCGCGCTCGGCTTCAACGCGCTGACCCTGCGCATCTACGCTCGGGCGCGCTACACCGTGGCGGTGGACGCCATCACGGTCGTCGCCAGCGCCATCGCCCTCGTCGTGCTCGTCTCGAGGTTCGGGGCGCTCGGAGGCGCCATCGCAACCTGCGCGACCCTGATCCTCCAGAACGCGCTCTACCAGGTCGGCCTCACCAGGGGGACCGGCGTACGTCGCCCGGATCGCTCCAGCGGTCGGGTCTACGGCAGCATCGCCATCGCCACGATCGTCGTGTCCGTCATCGCGCTCGTCGCGGCGCCACCGCTCATCCTCGGCCTGATCGTCGCAGCCGTGGCATCTGCGGCGGTCCTGTCGGTCAACCGCGATGCGCTGCGTCTCGCCGAGACGTTTCCAGAGCTCCTGCGGATCCCGTTCGCCCGATACCTCATCGGGGCGTCGAAGCCCACGGGCAGCGCATGACCCACCGGCAGGTCGCGGACTTTCGGCCCGGAGGCGTGGTCCTCGTCCGAGCCGTCGATGCCGATCCGGGCGATCTCGCGGTCGTCGTCCGCCAACTCGGGCCGGCTGGGCCGGCCGTCCTCGAGAGCGATCCCGACATCGCCATCAGATTCGTGGACCGACTCCCCGACACCGGGCCGATGCGCTGGATCGACCAGAACGATGCGGCCGCGACCGACTCGGAGTTCCTCATCCTTCGCGGCCGGCAGCACAGTCGAGCGCGCGTGGCCCTTCCCCTGGATCGCGCCGGGTTGCCGCTCGAGATCCTTTGCGAGCGACCCGTGCGGGCTGTCCCGTTGCTCGTGCCCCTGATCAACCTGGCGGCGCTGGCGCGCGGGATCGTGGCGGTCCACGCATCCGCGGTCCACCACGATGGGCGCGGCATCCTCATCGTCGGCTGGTCCAAGGGCGGCAAGACCGAAACCGTCCTGTCGCTCGTGGGGCGCGGCGCCGATTTCGTCGGAGACGAATGGATCTACCTCCATCCCGACGGTCGCG
>JANNUK010000104.1:0-1576 GCA_031395155.1 Chloroflexota bacterium
ACGCTGCTTGTCGCCGCGCTCTTCAATCCCGTCCGCGTCCGCGTCCAGCGGATCGTCGATCGCCGCTTCCACCGAGCGCGATACGACGCGGAACGGACCGTTGCCGGTTTCGCCACCCGACTCCGCGACGAACTGGACCAGCCGACCCTCGCGGGTGAGCTCGACGCGACGGTCCGGCGGGCCATCGAGCCATCGAGCGTCGGTCTGTGGCTACGCGGGGGGCAGCGATGAGGCGGCTCCTCGCGATCTCGGGCCTTGGCGTGATCATGCTGATCGCCATGGTCGTCGTGGCGATTGTTCTGCTCAGCTCGTCAGGCGAAGAAGGACTCGATCTCGGGTACTTGGGGTTCCTCGTGATCCTCTTCGCCGCGCTCTGGCTGTACTGGGGCCTGGGCGCGGTCATCGTGGTGCGAGCCGATGGGCACGCCGTTGGCTGGCTGTTCGCGGTCGCCGCCGCCCTGATGGCCTTGGTATTCGGGTGCTCTGCCCTCGGCGACATGCTCGCCTCACGCCTGCCGCCGGACCCGCTGGGGGCATGGTTCGGCCTTGTCGGGGCGCTGTTGTTCCGCCCCGCCATCATCCTGACCCTGCCCGCGGTCGCACTCACGTTCCCGACGGGCAGCCTCCCCGGTCCGCGCTGGCGCTGGCCGGTCGGCCTTGTTGCCGCGATGGTCGTGGTCGGGACGCTGGCCATCGTGATCCGGCCAGGTCCGATGGATGACGGCGGGACGGACAACCCCCTGACGCCCTGGCTGCCCGCAGTCTCGCCGGGCATGCTCGAGGTCATGGGCGCGCTCGAAGCGATCGGCAGCCTGTCGCTCCCGCTCGGGACCGGGTTGGGTGTCGCGGCCATGATCGTCCGCTTTCGGCGCTCCCAGGGCGACCAACGACAGCAGCTCAAATGGTTCCTGGCGGCGATGGCACCCGCCGCAGTCCTGATCACCATGAGCGTCAGCGGGGTCTTCTCGTCGTTGCCCGTCATTGACCTCCTCACCGTGGCGACGCTGCCCATCGTCGCCGTCTCCGTCGCCATCGGGATCCTGCGCTACCGCCTGTACGACATCGATCGCATCGTGAGTCGGACGATCGCCTACGGCCTGATCACGGCGCTCCTCGTGGCAATCTTCCTGCTCGTGAACCTCGGCCTGCAGTCGGTGCTGAGCTCGGTGACGTCGGGCAATTCGCTCGCGGTTGCCGGGTCCACCCTGTTGGCGGCGGGCCTGTTCACGCCCGTGCGTCGGCGAATCCAATGGATCGTCGATCGACGCTTCAATCGGGCCCGCTACGACGGCGAACGGACGGCCGGCGCATTCTCGGTCCGGATGCGCGATGCGACCGACCTGCCCACGGTCGCCCACGACCTGGACGTCACCGTCCGCCGGGCGATCGCGCCATCGAGCGTCGGCCTGTGGTTGCGGGGTGGCGAGCGATGAGGCGGCTCCTCGCGATCTCGGTCCTTGGCGTGATCATGCTGATCGCCACGGTCGTCGTGGCGCTGGGTCTGCTCAGTACACCAGGCGACGTGATCGAAGGCGACGCTCCGTTCATCGCGATCCTGTTCGCCGGGCTGTGGCTG
>JANNUK010000137.1:0-4133 GCA_031395155.1 Chloroflexota bacterium
GAGCGGCATCATCGCAGGAATCGACTGGGTCACTGGAGATCATGATCCCGGCGAAGCGGCCGTCGCCAATATGAGTCTCGGTGGCGGCGCGAACAGCTCTGTCGACACTGCGGTCCGGAACTCGATCGCCGACGGCGTGAGCTATGCGATCGCGGCCGGCAACGGAAATGTCATCGGCATCGCCCAGGACGCCTGCAGGTACTCGCCCGCCCGAGTGACGGAGGCCATGACGATCGGCGCCACCGACAGCACGGACAAGAAGGCCTCCTGGTCGAACTATGGCAACTGCGTCGACTGGTTCGCTCCTGGTGTGAGCGTCAAATCGGCCTGGAAGACGAGCGACACGGCCACCAACACGATCAGCGGAACGTCGATGGCCACACCGCACACGGCGGGCGCGGCTGCGCTCTACCTCCAGGAGAACCCCGGCGTGACGCCGCAGCAAGTGCGCGATGGGCTCTACGCCCGGACCACGAAGGCGATCGTCACGTCATCGAAGACCGTGAACAACCACCTGCTCTGCAGCTTGGCGGTCTGTCCCGACTGAGAGCCGGAGTGCCCGGTCAGCCGGAGGCGATCGCCTGACCTCGAGGCAACGCGAACGGTCCGCCCGGGGCCTTGAATGTGGGGCAGGAGGGATCCTCAAGCATGTCGCGCAACGTGATCACCATCGACCAGGCGCCGCCGATCGACGCGTTCTTGCCGACGAACACGGTGGCGCCAGGATGCCTGATCTCCGGCACTCCGAATGAGCGGGGTGTCCGGCAGTTCACCAGCGATGACGGCAAGGCCAGCGCGGGCGTCTGGGCGTGCGGCACGTACCGCGAGCACATCCCTGGCTTCCCGACCGACGAGCTGTTCTTCGTGCTCGAGGGCACCGTCACTATCAGCGAGGCAGGCTCCGAGTCCCAGACCTACGGCCCCGGGGACGCCTTCGTCATCCGCCGTGGGACCGTCTGTGACTTCGACGCCACGGGGCCCTTCCGCAAGATCTACATGGGGTACGAACCGCAACCTTGAACGACCCGCGGCGAGGCCACGTCGTGGCTGCTCGACGACGCCCTTCCGCCCCGGCTGGCGGGTCGGTCCGCCGAGCGTCGATCCGGCGCCAGCGGGCCTGGGCGGCATCGACGAGCTGGAGGCCATCGCCAGGCCGGCCGCCCGCGAGCCCGCGCCCTTGGTGACCCGCGACGGCGAAGTCGAGATCGTGCTCCAGCCGAGCGGCAGCGAGGTGCCGGTCACACTGAACGTGCAGGCCTACTTCGCGCACCTCGACCGCTGGCTCGCCTCGAGCGACCCGCTCTTCTGCGAGTTCAGCCCGGCCGCCTACGTGCTCGCGTCGGAGGTCAGGCCGGCGGGATGTTCTGATTCAGGCGGAAGGCGTTGTCGGGGTCGTAGCGGCGCTTGATCTCGACGAGTCGATCGTAGTTCGGGCCGTATGCGTCGCGAACGGCGTCGGAGGCTTCGTCGTCGCCCAGGTAGTTGACGTACCGGCGTCCCGCCCGGTGCGGCTCGATCGCCGCATACACCTCGCGGGTCCAGGCGATGTTCGCTTCCGTGGCATTCGGATCCAGCCACTCGGAGGTCATGACGAGGTTGTACCCGGGATCCCGGTGCGGCACCGCGGTGTCGGTCACGCCCACCCTCGTCACCGCGCCGTGGAAGTGCTCGAGCACCATCCCGCTCATCGGCGACGGGCAGGCCGCGAATCGCTCGATCAGGGTGTCGAGCAAGTCGTCGTGCAGCCCGGCGACGAAGCTCGACTTCCAGTAGTTCAACGCCCCCTTCGGATAGCCGTCATCCAGCAGGGTGTTCATCACGGGATAGGGCATCGGGCCGACCTGGACCATGGCGGGCGAGCCGAACCCCGTAATCGGCGCGAGATCGGACTCCGCCTGCTCCGCGGTGCCGGTGTGGCAGACCACAAGGGCGGCCAGCGGCGTGCCCGAACCGTCCGGAGCGTGGATGAGGCCGGCGAACACACTGAGGTCGTCAGCCAGGGAAGGCGTGACGTCCCGGTAGAAGCGCAGCAGGTCGCCGGCGGCGCTGAATGGATGCGCGACGAGCCCGCCAACCACCTGGGTCAGCGGGTGAAGCCTGTAGGTGAACGAGGCCGCGACGCCGAAGTTGCCGCCGCCGCCTCGGAGCCCCCAGAAGAGGTCTGGCTCTTCACGGTCGCTCGCCGTGAGGATGCGTCCTTCGGCGGTAACAAGTTCGACAGCGATGAGGTTGTCGACCGCGAGCCCGAACTTCGCCATGAGCCACCCAACGCCGCCGCCGAGGGTGAGCCCGGCGATGCCGGTCGAGGAGATGACTCCACCCGTCGTCGCGAGCCCGTGACGGTGCGTTGCATCGTTGAGCTCATGCCACGTGACGCCGCCCTCGGCCCGTGCAGTTCTCGTCGCCGGATCGACCTCGATCGCCCGCATGAGCGACAGGTCGATCATGACCCCGCCCTCCGTGGTCGCGCGGCCGGCCACGTTGTGCCCGCCGCCCTTGACCGCAATCTCGAGTTCCTGCGCGCGAGCGTACCGGATCGCGGCCGCTATGTCGGCCGTCCCTCGACACCTCGCGATGAGGGCGGGACGCTTGTCGATCAGTCCGTTGTGGACCATCCGGGCGTCGTCGTAGCCCGCGTCGCCGGCCCGGAGCAGCTCCCCCCGGAATCCATCGAAGTCGGGCGCGCCCGCCGTCGACGCCGTCATCTCGCCCATGGCACACCTCCCAGTGTCGAGTTCAGCAGTCTACGCTTGCGGCGGTACCCCACGATGTCCGCATTGTGTTTGAACGAACCGGCGTCGTCCGAAAGGGCAGCTCCACGGGTGAGTGCCGTGCGTGCGCCGATGCTCTCGCGCATGGGCCGATCCGAAACGAGGTCTTTCCGCATTCGGGCCCTTTGACCGCCGCCAGTGCGGTGATGCAATGATGGGCGGGTGAGCCAGAGCTTCGTTCAGACCGAGGAGCGTGTCGCGCGACTCCACGAAGAACGTTCTCGCGGGGATGCGTTCGAGCGAGTCGTCGCGCATTTCCTCCGGTGTGACCCGTCGCTTGGGATGGGCTTCGTCTGGACGTGGCTTGACTGGCCGGGTCGGCTGGCCGCCGGCATCCGCGCGACCGACCTCGGGATCGACCTCGTCGCGGAGGATGAGCAGGGCGAACTCGTCGGCGTCCAGGTGAAGTTCCGCCTCGATCCGCGGTCGCACCTGCGCTGGGAGGAGGTCTCGACCGCGCTCGGCTTCCGGCCCGACCTGTTCGCCCGCCGCCTGATCATCGCCAACGCCGCGGACCGCACGGCCAACGCCCGTCGGGCGACCGAGATGACGCCGAACACCGGGTGGATCCTGCGCGAGGACCTTATGGCGAGCCCGATCGACTGGACGGGCGCCCTGACCGCAGGCACGGGCGATGCTGCACCCACCCATCTCGTGCGGACGCCGCGCCCGTACCAGGGAGCGGCGGTCGCTGATGTCGTCGCCTCGCTCGCGGACTACGAGCGTACCCAGCTCGTCATGGCCTGCGGGTCGGGCAAAACACTCGTGACGCTGTGGGTGGCCGAAGCGCGGGCCGACGAGCGCGTCCTCGTCTTCGTCCCGACCTTGCTCCTCCTCAAGCAGTTCCGCCGGGAATGGCGCGAAGCGGCGTCGCTCCCGTTCGTCGATCTCGCCGTCTGCTCCGATGCCGACACCGTCGAGCCCGACGAGTGGCGGGTCCGCGCCGATGAGCTCGGCGTCCCGGTCACGACCGACCCAGCGGCCATCGCCGCATTCCTCCGCGGCCCCGGCCGGCGCGTGGTCTTCGCGACCTACGCTTCCTCGGCTCGGATCGCCGAGGCCCAGGCCGACGTCGACGTCCCACCCTTTGATCTCGTCGTCGCCGACGAGGCCCACCGGATCGCCGGGATCGTGAACACCGGCGTCCACCGGGAGCGCGACCTGCGGGTCGTCCTCGACGCCGACCGGATCCGGGCGAGCCGCCGGCTGTTCGCGACCGCCACCCCGCGGGTCTACGGTCCCGCGACCCGCCGACGCATCGACGAGCTCGAGGACGTCGAGGTCGCCTCGATGGACGACGAGGCGCTGTTCGGTCCCGTCGCCCACCGGCTCTGGTTCCGGGCGGCGGTCGATCTCGGCGTG
>JANNUK010000139.1:0-6476 GCA_031395155.1 Chloroflexota bacterium
GCGTCCTGGCCCGCTCGCCCGCTCCCGAAGCCGACGAGGACCCGCTGTGACCCCCGATCGCGCCCTGCCTCGGTCAGGGCGCGGCGATAGAGCGGTTCGAGGGCCTCGAGCACGTCGGCCTCGGCCGCCCACCCATCGCCGATCCGGGCGGCCAGCCGGACACCGGCGGGCGTCCGCGCCCCGATGAGGATGGGCGGCGGAGGATCGGGCCGCGGGTACGCCCACGCCCCGTCCAGCGGGTAATGCCTGCCCGCGAGGGTCGCCGGCCCGCCCGCCCACAATGACCTCAGGACGGCAACAGCCTCCTCGAGTCGGGCGCCTCGCTCGGCCGGCTCCGGAAACGGGATCCCGTACGCGGCATGCTCGGCCGGCCCACCGCCGATCCCGATCCCGAGGACGACTCGTCCGCCACTCACCTGCTGGAGGGTCGCGGCCATGCGGGCCAGGACGGCGGGGTGGCGGTTCATCACGTTGGCGACGAAGGTGCCCACCGTCGCCCGGTGCGTCACAGCGGCTGCGGCCGTCAGGATCGTCCACGCCTCGAGGACGGGCGTCGTCTTCTCGCCGCGCGACACGAAGTGATCCCAGCACCAGATGCCGGCGTACCCGGCGTCGTCAAGGCGGCGGGCGCTGTCGAGCCACCAGGCGGCGTCCACGCCGATGGGCCCGAGCGTGACCCCGATCGGCAGCCGGTCGGTCATCGATCGGTCGTCGGCCAGGCTCACAGCCCTGTTTCGAAGATCCGGATGTCGTTGGGAGACATCGCGTGGCCATCGCCACGCGTGAACTCGAGCGCGGCCCTCGCACCGAGGGCATCCAGGTCGGAGGGGAAGCGGGCAATCATGTCCAGCACGACCTTCTGGATCCGCTCGGCGTTCTGCTGGAACACCTCGAGGACGTTCATCGCGTTGACGGCCTCGGTGCCCTCGTGGACGCCGGCGTCGTAGTCGGTGATGAGCGAGATGTTGACGACGGCCATGCCCAGCTCGCGGCACAGGTACGCCTCCGGGTACTGGGTCATGTTGATGACCTCCCACCCGGCATCGCTGAACCACTTCGACTCCGCCTTCGTCGAGAAGCGCGGACCCTGGATGACGACCACCGTCCCCCGCTCGTGCACCTCGATCCCGTGTTCGCGGATGACCTGGATGGCCAGTGCCCGCAGCGTCGGGTCGTAGATTTCGGCGGCGGAGACGTGCGACGAGATGGGCCCGTCGAAGAACGTGTCCGCCCGTCCGGTCGTTCGGTCGACGAACTGGTCGGCGACGACGAAATCGGTCGGCTTCACCCCCAGCTGGAGCGAGCCGGCGGCGCACGGGGAGATGACGGCCTTGACCCCGAGCGAACGCATCGCCCAGACGTTGGCCCGGTAATTGATCCTGTGCGGGGGGATCGTGTGGCGACGGCCGTGCCGAGGCAGGAAGGCGACCCGACGACCACTCACTCCGGCAAGGAAGAAGCTGTCCGAAGGCGGGCCATAGGGCGTGTCGACCTTGACCTCCTCGACGTCGTCGAGCAGCGAGTAAAAGCCGGAGCCCCCGAAGACGCCGATCTCCGCCCGGTCCGTCATCGCCGCTGCCTCCTTCGCCTGTTGATTCGCCGACGACGAGAGTCTAGCCGGGCGCGGCGGCAGGGCCAGCGATCGTCGATCGAATCGTCGGGGCGGGTAGCATGATCGCAGGCCAACCAGTCGCGGAGAGAATCCAGATGACCGACCTACCACCGACGCAGGACCCGAACGACACCGGCAAGGGCCGCAGGGGCCGGGGCGACAGCGTTCGCCGAGCGTGGGGCGTCGTGCTCATCGCGATCGGGTCGTGGTTCTTTCTCGAGCGGACGCTCCGGATCGACCTTCCGGCGATCCCGTGGGACGATCTGTGGCCGGTCCTGTTGATCGCCCTCGGGCTGTGGGTCGTGCTGCGCGGAGCGTCACGGCGGCAGATGTGAGCGAGCCGGCACGCGACCCCACCGAGATCGTCGCGCTGAGCGACTGGCGCCGTCGGGTCGCCGACCTGTATGCCGCGATCCGACGCGAGCCCGAGGATCGAGCCGTCGACGGGTGGGAGCGGTGGCGAGCCGAGCGCTTGAGCCTCTACCGGGAGCACGCCCAATCGCCGGTTCCGGCGGCGTCGCGGGCAGGGTTCACGGCACGCCATTGGCCATATGACGCGGCGCTCCGTTTCCAGGTCGGCATCACGCCCGACGAACCGAGGAGCGAACCGCTCGGCCTGGCGTTGCCGGTCAGCGACGGCGCGACCATGAGCTTTCGGCGCATCGGCTGGCTCGACATCCCGTTCGCCGCCGGACCCCGCCGACTCGCCCTGTACTGGATGGCCGGGTACGCGGGCGGATTGTTCCTGCCGTTTCGCGACGCGACGAATGGGACCGAGACGTACGGAGCCGGCCGCTACCTGATCGATGCCGCCAAGAGCGCCGATCTGGGCACGGATCCCGACGGTCGCCTCGTCCTCGACTTCAACTTCGCCTTCCAGCCATCCTGCGCCTTCGACCCACGCTGGGCCTGCCCCCTCGCTCCACCAGAGAATCGCCTCGATCTGGCCGTGAAGGGCGGCGAGCGGATCGACTGACCGGGGCCCTCGGCTACCATTCGCCCATGACCGTCGCACAGGCGAACCCACTCCGACCCGCGCATCGGGCATTCCTCGACGTCCCGCGGATTGCGGTCGTGGCAACCGTCGGCGCGGCCGGCGATCCTCGCCAGGCGACGGTCTGGTATCGGCTCGAGCCGGACGACTCGATCCTGCTGAACAGCCGCGTGACCCGCCGCTGGTCGCGGGACCTCCGGCGCACCGGGCAGATCTCACTCGCGGTCCCCGATGCCGACGCTGGCTACCGCTGGCTCGGCCTCGCCTGTGAACTGGTCGCCACCGACGACGACCCCGAGCGCGCCCTGGCCGACATCGTGGCGCTCCACCGTCGCTATCACGACGGCGTCGCCGGACCCAACGTTGAGGCCGATTACAGGAGGCACCCGAGGATCTCGTTCCGCGTCCGCGCCGCCGGGGTCCACGATCACCTCGGGGAGGAGTGATCGACACGTCGGGTCCCACGGTGCCGGTGCGCTTCGGCGCGCAGTTCTGGTCGCAGACCACCGGATGGCCGGCCCTGCGCGATGCGGCGCTACTTGCCGAACGATCCGGCTGGGAATCGATCTGGACGTGGGACCATCTCAACGCGATCTTCGGCCCGTCGGATCAGCCCATCCTCGAAGGCTGGAGCGTCCTGGCTGGACTGGCCCCCCTGACCAGTCGGGCCCGGCTGGGTCTCATGGTGGGCGCCAACACCTTCCGGAACCCGGGGCTCACGGCCAAGCTGGCAACGACCCTCGACCACCTCTCCGGCGGCCGAGCGGTATTGGGCATCGGTGCGGCGTGGTTCGAACGGGAGCACAAGGCGTTCGGCTTCGATTTTGGCGACGGATTCGGCGAGCGCATCGAACGATTGGATGAGGCCGTCGGCCTCATCCGCCGGTTGCTGGACGGCGAGATCGTTACCCACGAAGGGCGCTTCTACCGGATGCACGATGCGATCTGTGCCCCGCGACCGATCCAGGAACACCTGCCGATCCTCATCGGCGCGTCGGGGCCGCGCAAGGGGATCCCGCTGGTCGGCCGCGTCGCCGACGGCTGGAATACGAACGGATCGGTCGCCGATGCCGACGCGCGGCTGGCCATCCTTGAGGCGGCGGCCACGGGCGCCGGTCGCGACGTGGCGACGATCGAGCGGACGATTTCATTCCCGATGGTGATTCGTGACGATCCGGCGGCAGCCCAGGCGGCCTTTGCCGGCCTCCTTGCGCACAACGGCGCCACGAGTGCCGGCGCCGGCACGCCCCTCCTCGGTCCACCGGACGCCATCGTGACGCCCTTCGCCCGTATGTCGAGCTGGGGTTCGGAACGATCATCGTCCGGCTGCCGGCGCCGTACGACAGCGAGACGATCGAGCGCGTGGGCGAGGTCGCAGCCCGGCTGGCATCGCCGGCGGAGGCCGGCCGGCGATGACCCGGGTCGTCCTCCTCGCCGGCGGGGTCGGCGGCGCAAAGCTGGCCCACGGTCTCCAGGCTCACCTCGGTGACGATCTCACGGTCGTGGTCAACACCGCGGACGATTTCGAGCGTCACGGCCTGCTGGTCTGCCCGGATCACGACACGGTCATGTACACCCTCGCGGGCATCGACAACCGTGAGTGGGGCTGGGGCATCGCCGGCGAAACGTTCGCCGCGGCCGAGATGCTGGCGCGATACGGCGAGGCGACCTGGTTCCGGCTCGGCGACCGGGATCTCGCCACGCACGTGGTACGTACGATGCGCCTCCGCGACGGCGCGCGACTCACGTCGGTCGCCCGCCACCTCCAGCGCGGCCTGGGGCTGGCTCCGACGATCCTCCCGATGTCAGACGAACCCGTTCGCACGGAGGTGCGGACCGATGAGGGCTGGCTCGAGTTCCAGGACTACTTCGTGCGGCGCCACCAGGAACCAATTGTTCGGGAGGTGGCGTTTCGGGGCATCACGGACGCGCGGATGACGGCGGAGGTAGCCGAAGCGTTCGCGCGGGCCGAGGCGATCATCGTGGCGCCGTCGAACCCAATCGTGTCGATTGGCCCGATCGTCGCCGTGCCGGGAATCCTCGACGCGATCCACGCGGCTCGCGGCCGAGGCGTACCGGTCACGGCCGTATCCGGGATCGTCGGCGGTCGCGCCCTCAAGGGGCCGGCGGATCGGATGCTGGCCTCGCTCGGCCATGAGGTGTCGGCGCTGGGAGTCGCTCGCGTGTATGCCTCGTGGATCGACGGCTTCGTGCTCGACGACGTCGACGGGGACCTTGCCGGGCCGATCGCGGCGCTGGGTCTCCGAGCGATCGTGACCGACACGATCATGGCCGATGACGCCGGCCGTGCCCGTCTCGCCGGCGAGCTCCTGTCTATCCCCTGCTGACGCAGCGTACGATCCACCCCGTGACCGTCAGCGCCCTGATCCCGATCGGATCCCTCGAAGCCGCCAAGTCGCGCCTCGGCACCGTCCTCGACGCCGAGGAGCGCCGCGAGCTCGTGGTGCGGATGCTCGGGCGAACGGTCGCCGCCTGCCTCGCGACCTCGGGGATCGACGAGACGATGGTGGTCAGCCCCGATCCGGTCGCACTGGCCGAGGCCGAGCGCCTCGGGGCGCGTCCGCTCCAGCAGATCGCCGGCGGACTCAACGAGGGCGTGCGACAGGCGCGGGACGACGCGACCGCGCGTGGAGCGACTGCCGTGCTGGTTGTCCCGGTGGATCTCCCGCTCGTCACGCCAGACGCGCTCCAGGCGATCATCGGGGCGATGGGCTCCGATTCGATCCCGGTCGTCGCGCTGGTCGCCGACCGCCACGGTCGCGGCACCAACGCCCTGCTCATCGCGCCACCCGACACCATCGATCCGTGTTTCGGCGGGGACAGTGCCGCAGCGCATCGTGCGCAGGCGATGGCGGCCGGCGCGCGTCTCGTGAACCTCGACGGACCACTGGCCGTGGACCTCGATACGATGGATGACCTGCTGCTCGTCGAGGACCTGGCCCCGGACCTCCTCCGTGCCGGCTGAGCCCGGCGGTTCGCTCGCCATCGTGGCCCTCGAGGGGATCCCCGAGGTGCGGCTCGGAGACGATGTCGGCTCGATCGTCGTCGACGCGGTCCGGCGGACGCCGGACCTGCTGCCGCTGCGTCCGGACGATGTCCTGGTCGTGACCCAGAAGATCGTCTCCAAGGCCGAGGGGGCAACCGTCGACCTGACCACGGTGGAGCCGCGGCCCGAGGCCGTCGCCTTCGCCGAACGCTGGGATCGCGACGCCCGCCAGGTCGAGGTCGTCCTTCGAGAGGCACGGCGGATTGTCAGGATGGCCAACGGCGTGATCATCACCGAGACGGTCCACGGGTTCGTCTGTGCGAACGGCGGGATCGACGCATCGAACGTCGGACGCGACACCGGCGATTTGGTGACCCTGCTCCCGGTCGATCCCGATGAATCGGCGCGGCGGATCCGGGCGACGATCCGTGACGCGCTGGGCGCCGACGTGGCGGTCGTGGTCTCCGATTCCTTCGGGCGTCCGTGGCGCTGGGGCATCGTCGACGTGGCGATCGGCGTGTCCGGACTGGCCCCGCTCGATGACCTGCGAGGCACCCCCGACCGCGACGGCCGGACGATGCGCTCCACGGTCCGCGCCGTCGCGGACGAGCTCGCATCGGCCGCCGAACTGGCCCTGGGCAAGTCCGCCGGGCGACCCGTTGCCCTGATCCGGGGCAGCGCCGTTCGTCGCGGCGAGGGCTCGATCCGTGACGCACTGATCCCGGCCGAGGCCGACCTTTTCCGCTGAAGGTGCGGTCTGGATGGCCCCGAGGCCGCGTCGGATACGCTCACCGACACCGCATCCGCAGGAGCCTCACGTGAAGGTCGGCCTCCAGATCTCGTCGTTCACCTGGCCCGGCGGC
>JANNUK010000142.1:0-4500 GCA_031395155.1 Chloroflexota bacterium
GGCGTGAAGAGCTACGGGCAGTACTGTCCAATCGCGCGAACGTCCGAGCTCTTCGCCGAGCGGTGGACCCCGATCATCATCCGGAACCTGCTGGGCGGATGTCGAACGTTTCGAGACCTGCTGGCTAGATTGGTATCACCACCCGCCTTCGCCCTGTGGAATGAGGATGCGCCAGCCCGATCGCGGCCTTCTCTCCGCCACGATGGGTTCATCGTGTGGGCCGACTGTCCTGTTCCACGTCCGCCCCGGTTCCGGTACGCTCCACCCCACACGTGAAGGGCGAGGGCGGTCCGTGATCTGCTCAAACTGCGGGACCGAGAACGAGGCGGGGGCGAAGTTCTGCGTCGAGTGCGCGGCACCATTGGCGCTGTCCTGCCCGGCGTGCGAGACAGTCAACGTTCCGGCGGCGAAGTTCTGCCGTGAGTGCGCGACGCCCTTGGGGGCCGTGGCCGGCCGGTCCGCTGGCCCTGCCGCGCCCGCCCCGTCGCCGCCCACCCCGGTCGCCGAGCGCCGTCTCGTCTCGGTCCTCTTCGCGGACCTCGTAGGCTTCACGACCCTCGCCGACGGCCGTGACCCCGAGGAGACGCGCGACCTCCTGACCCGCTACTTCGGTCTCGCCCGCGAGGTCATCGGGCGCTACGGAGGGACGGTCGAGAAGTTCATCGGCGACGCGGTCATGGCCGTCTGGGGGGCGCCGGTGGCCCGTGAGGATGATGCGGAGCTGGCCGTCCGCGCCGCGCTCGAGCTCGTTGACGCGGTGAAGACGCTTGTGCCATCGATCCAGGCGCGCGCAGGCGTGCTCACGGGCGAAGCCGCGGTGACGCTCGGGGCGATCGGGGAGGGAATGGTCGCCGGCGACCTCATCAATACCGCGAGCCGCCTCCAGGCGGTCGCCCCTCCGGGAGCGGTCCTCGTTGGCGAGGCCACCGAACGTGCGGCCGGTCGGGCGATCGTCTTCGAGCCGGCGGGCGATCAGACGCTGAAAGGGAAGGCAGCGCCCGTTCCGGCGTTCCGTGCGCTCCGGGTCGTCGCCGAGATCGGCGGAACGAACCGTGCCGAAGGCCTCGAGGCTCCCTTCGTCGGACGGGATGACGAGCTCCGCCTCCTCAAGGACCTCTTCCACGCGACGGCCCGGGACAAGCGGCCGCGCCTCGTCTCGGTCATGGGTCCGGCCGGGATCGGCAAGAGCCGCCTTGCCTGGGAGTTCCTCAAGTACGTCGGGGGTCTCGTCGAGAACACCTGGTGGCATAGCGGCCGCTCGCCCGCTTACGGCCAGGGCATCACCTTCTGGGCGCTGGGAGAGATGATCCGTCGTCGTGCCGGCCTCCTCGAAACCGACGATGAGACGACGACCCGCCAGAAAGTCGGCGAGACGGTTGCCCGCTGGGTTCCCGTCGAGGACGAGCGCCGCTGGGTGGAGACGGCGTTGCTGGCCCTCCTCGGTCTTGGCGAGCCGCCATCGGGGGGCCGGGACGAGCTCTTTACGGCATGGCGCACCTTCTTCGAGCGGATCGCCGCCTCGGACCCGACGGTCCTGCTCTTCGAGGACCTCCAGTGGGCCGACGCGGGCGTGCTCGATTTCATCGACCACCTGCTCGAGTGGACGAAAGCCCTCCCCATCATCGTGATCACGCTTTCCCGGCCGGACCTCCTCGAGCGACGCCCCGACTGGGGTGCCGGCCGGCGCAACTTCGCCTCGCTAGCCCTCGACCCACTGCCCGAGGCGGCGATGCGAGAACTTCTGGCCGGACTCGTGCCCGGACTGAGCGTGTCGGTGGCGAAGGCGATCGTCGCCCGCGCCGACGGCATCCCGCTCTACGCGGTCGAGACGGTGCGCATGCTCGTCGCAGAGGGCCGGCTGAAGGAAGAGGACGGCGTCTACCAGCCCGTCGGTGATCTCACCACCCTGGCCATCCCCGAGACGCTCACCGCGCTCATCGCAGCGCGCCTCGACGGCCTCGCGCCGGCCGAGCGCAGCGTCCTCCAGGATGCCGCCGTGCTCGGGCAGAGCTTCACCGTGGCTGGACTGGCGGCCGTGACGGGCGGTGAGGCCGAAACGCTCGAGCCCACCTTGCGTTCGCTGGTCCGGCACGAGCTCCTGGACGTCAACGCCGATCCGCGCTCCCCGGAGCGCGGCCAGTACAGATTCGTCCAGGCGCTCATCCGCGAGGTCGCCTACAACCAGCTCGCCCGGCCCGAGCGCAAGGCGCGCCACCTCGCCGCGGCCCGCTGGTTCGAGAGTCTTGGCGAGGATGAGCTGGCCGGCGCGCTCGCCCAGCACTACGCCGACGCCTACCGGAACGCGCCCAAGGGGCCGGAGGCGGATGCCCTCGGCGGTCAGGCGCGGCTCGCCCTCAAGGGCGCCGCGGAGCGGGCGGTCGCCCTCGGCTCGCACGAGCAGGCGCTCGGCTTCGTGCATCAGGCGCTGGAAGTAGCCAACGACCCCTCCGAACGCGCCGCTCTTCTGGAGCGGGCGGCCGACGCTGCGGAGAAGGCGGCCGATCCCGAGACCGCGAAGGGCTACCTTGAGGAGGCGATCGCCTGGTACCGGAAACAGGGGGATCGGATCGGCGTGGCCCGCACGTCGACCGCCCTGTCGACCGCCCTCCATTCGCAATATCAGCCCGTCGCCGCCGTGGCGGTGCTCGAAGCGGCGGCGGCCGATACGGCCGGTCTCGAGACGGAACCGGACGTCATCCGCCTCATCGCCGAGCTTTCGCGAGCCTACGGGAATGCTCGGGACCCACGGGCGCTGGCCACCGCCGAGCGCGCTCTGGCCCTGGCCGAACCGCTCGAGCTCATGCCCGTCATTGCAGAGGCGTTGATCAACCGAGCCCTTGCGCTCAGTTACATGGGTCGGCTGTATGAGCCGACCGCCATCCTGCGCGGCGTGCTCCCCATGGCCGAGGCGCACGGTCTCATCGATTCGCAGCTGCGTGCGCTGAACAACCTCTCGGCAGGCTTGGACAACGAGGACCCGCGCTCTGGGCTCGAGGTCGCACGGACGGGCGTCGAGGTCGCGCGGCGGCGGGGCGACCGGGGCTGGATGCTCCAGTTTCTCAGCGGGGTGTTGGACTTCGCGATCATCCTCGGCGATTGGCAGGAGGCCGATCGCATACTGGCCGAGATCGACGTGGGGGAGCTTCCGGGGGCGCTCGGGGTTGCGTTCTTGGAGAGAGCGGCCTATCTCCATGCCGTGCGCGGCGAAATCGAGCAGGCAGACGCAACACTGGCGACACTGGCGCCGATGCAGGCGACCCTCGACGATCCGCGCGCACCGGCCTGGGACCTCCTGAATGCAGCCTTCGTGCATGCCTTTGCCGGTCGGCTCATGGAGGCGTACGAGGCGGGCATGGCGGGGGCCGTGATGCCGGTCGAGCAGGGGCTCGTCTGCGCGGAGTGGGCGATGCACGCGGCCCTCTGGCTCGGCGATGCAGTGCGAGCGCGTGCCGCGCTCGCACTGTTCGAGGCCCGACCAGACCGGGGCCGAATGGTGGCCGCCAAGCGGCAGATGCTCCAGGCGGGCCTGCGAGCGCTCGAGGGGGAGCGAGAAGCCACGATGGCGGGCTACCGCGAGACCATCCGCACCTGGCGCGATATGGATCTCCCCTTCCTCCTCGGGCTCACCCTCCTCGAATTCGCGACGCTGGTGGGGCCCCGCGAGCCCGAGGCCCGCGCCGCGGCGGACGAAGCGCGCGCGATATGGACACGCCTCGGGTCACCGCCTCTTCTGGCTCGCCTGGATGCCGGGCTCGCCCGGTGGCGGCCCGCCGAGGGCGAAGCCGGCACGACCGCGACGGCCGGACGGGAGAGCGCCCCGACCGCCTCAGTCGCGGAAACGTGAAGGCCGAGGCGCCTGATCGGCCCGCCCATTCCTGGCACCGAGGCCCTTCGAGGCGCACGAGGCCCCCGTCGGCGACTTCCCGGCCCAGCCCAGCCAGAAGCCGATCGCGACGAAGCCGTCGCAGGGGCAGGGCACGGCGTCGGAGCAGATCGCCGACAAGGGCGGAGGCGGGCACGGCATAGGCGCCCCGGAGCCTCCCTGCGGTCCCGCGAGGTCTGGCTCATGCCACGTACCAGGCCAAGCGGTCATCAACAGACAGCGGGCGGGTCTCTGAGTCCTCTTGGGGGTACTCCCGCTGTCTTTCGATGGCTCCGGCCCGCTGGCTGACGCCCCTCGCCTCGACGATGAGCGCCTCATCACGTCGCCAGGTTCTGGCCCGTGACCTGAGCACGATGTCCGCATAGCGCAGCCCCCTGCCACCCAACCTGACGCGCCCGCCGAGTATCCTGCACGAAGCCCCGGCACCGCCGCCGTCCTGAAGGGGACTCGTGCCACCAGTCGTGATCGACAACCCGATCCTGAACTCGCCGTTCGTCGAGCCGGCGCGCCATTTCCGGTTCGACGACGACGGGATCACGAACGAGATCGCCGAGGGCCGTCGCCGCAGCACGTACTTCATCCCGATCCCGAAACCCAGGGTGAAGGGCGGCGACCAG
>JANNUK010000396.1:0-2487 GCA_031395155.1 Chloroflexota bacterium
AGCTCGAGGACCTCGTCGAGTTCGGCCGAGACCAGCAGGATCGCCGTCCCGGCGTCGCGCTTGGCGAGCGCCTGGCGGTGGATGAACTCGACGCTGCCGACATCGAGGCCCCGCGTCGGTTGGTCCAGGACGAGGAGCCGCACGTCGCCGCTGAACTCGCGGGCCACGACGAGCTTCTGCTGGTTCCCGCCAGACAGCGTCGATCCCGCTGCGAACGGGCTCGGCGTGCGCACGTCGAACTGCTCGATGAGCGCGATGGCGGCCTGCGCGACCGCGGCCTCGTCGCGAACGGGGCCCTTGGCAAATGGTGCGCGATAGTAGTCGGTCAGCACGAGGTTGTCGGTCAGCGGGAATGACATCACCATGCCGAAGCGGTGACGATCGCCCGGCACGTGCGCCAGTCCGGCCTCGTGCATCGCCCGGGGTGACTTGCCGGTGACGTCGGCTCCCGCGAGGGTCACCGAACCACTGCTCACACGTCGAAGCCCGGTGATCGCCCCGACAAGTTCATCCTGGCCGTTGCCGGCCACGCCGGCGACCCCGAGGATCTCGCCCGCGCGGACCTCGAAGCTGATCCGGTGGACCGTTTCACGTCCGCGATCGTTGCGCACCACGAGGTTGTCGACCTTGAGGACGATCTCGCCGGGCGACGATTCGCCACGGTCGACGGTGAGCTGGACCTCGCGACCGACCATCATCTCGGCAAGCTGCTCCTCGTCCGTCTCCGCCGGGGTCGTCGTCCCCACAACGCGGCCGCGCCGGATGACGGTGATCCGATCGGCAATTTCGAGGACCTCGTAGAGCTTGTGGCTGATGAAGACGATGCTGTGGCCCTCGTCGGCGAGGCGGCGGAGGACCGCGAAGATCTCCTTGGTTTCCTGCGGCGTCAGGACCGCCGTCGGCTCGTCGAGGACGAGGATCCGCGCCTCGCGGTAGAGCGCCTTGAGGATCTCGACGCGCTGCTGGGAACCCACGGAGAGGCTGCCGACCGGGGCCTCCGGGTCGATCTCGAACCCGAATCGCTGCGCAAGCTCGTCGATTCGTCGGTGCGCCTCGGTCCGATCGAGGAAGATGGCGTTGGCCATCGTCTCTTCGCCGAGCAGGATGTTGTCGGCGACGGAGAGCACCGGCACGAGCATGAAATGCTGGTGGACCATGCTGATTCCACGGCGGATCGCATCGGCCGGCGAGTCGATCTGGACTTCCTGCCCGTCAAGCAGGACGGCTCCCTCATCCGGCACGGCGAGGCCGGAGAGGATGTTCATCAGCGTGGACTTGCCGGCGCCGTTCTCGCCGAGGAGCGCATGGATCTCGCCGGGGCGCACATCGAGATCGATGCGGTCGTTCGCGAGCACACCCGGGTAGCGCTTCGTGATCCCGCGCATCTCCAGGGCCGGTGCCGCGACGTGCTCCGATCCGGTCATCCGGGTCCTCCGCGTCCTTCGGGTCCCTCGCGTCCTTCGCGCGCCCCGGGCGCGCCGTTGGCCATGTTCCGCGGATGGTAAACGATGAGCGGGCCGGCCCGAGGGCTCGGCCCGCTCATCACTGAACGCTGGTTCAGCGATCCGGATGGATCACTCGAACGGATCGGTGCAGTTCGCGGGAGCGCACGGATCGGTCGTGCCGGCCTTGAAGCCGTCGAACGCCGCCTGGATCTTGGCCTGGACGTCGCTCGAGAACATCGACTCGAACTCGTAGTACTTCGACAGGCCGATGCCGTCATTCTTGGCGTCGTTGCCGATGACGCCACCCTTGGCGCTGCCGTCGCCGACGCGCATGATCGCCTGCTCGACCGCGATCGAGAGCTTCTTCTCGGCCGAGGTCACGGTGCACTTGGCGGTCTCCTTGGTGGACTCGTGCTGGTCGACGTCCACGCCGATGCCGTAGATGTTCGCGTCGCAGGCCGCGGCGAGGACGCCGTTGCCGGTCTTGCCGGCGACCTGGAAGAGGACATCGACGTCATTCTGCTGGATGAACTGGGTGGCGAACGCCTTGCCGCCGGCCGGGTCGTTGAACGCCTTGCCGAGGTCATCGGACACGTACGCGACCTTGACCTGGATGGTCGGATCGATCGAATGGGCGCCGTTGATGTAGCCCTTGATATAGCGAACGACCGGCGGGATGAACGCCGCGCCGCCGATGGCCCCGATCACCTTCTTCGTGGTGATGCTCGCGGCCGCGATCCCGGCGAGATAGCCGGGCTCCTGCTCGGCAAACACGAGGCCCTGGAAGTTCGGGAGCAGGGTCGCCATGTCGCCCGAGCAATCCGTGAAGGTCGGGTCGGGGTCGCCGGCACCCGTCAGGCACGGAGCCTGGTCGACGCCGATGAACTGGACCGTCGGGTTGAGCTTGGCCGCCTTGGCGGTGGCATCGGCCAGTGCGAACCCGATGGTCACGATGATGTCGAACTTCTGGTCGACGAACGACTGGACGTTCTTGTCGTAGTCGGCGGACGCCACGGTCACGATGGCCGTGGCCTCGCCGCCG
>JANNUK010000184.1:0-3400 GCA_031395155.1 Chloroflexota bacterium
CGTTGAGCAGCATCCGGACGGTCTCGACCGCATATAGCGGGACTCCCTCGGCTCGTCCCAGGATCGTTCGGACCGCGCTGTCCGGGAGTCCGGGCACGAGACCGCTCAACATCTCCCGCATCTCGGCGTCCTCGAGCGGCCCAAGCCCGATCGATGTGAAGGCGCGCTGGCCGGCTCCCCACGTCGGACGGCGGTCCAGGAGCTCCGGGCGAGCGAGCGTGATGATGTAGATCGATCGCCCCCGCGACCAGGCCAGCATCTCCTCGATGAAGTCGATGAGCCCCTCGTCGGCCCACTGCAGGTCCTCGAAGACGAGCACGACCGTGCCGGACTCGGCGATCCGCTCGAAGAAGCCGCGCCATGCGGCGAACAGCTCACCCCGGTCTCGCCCGGGGCGCTCCTCGACGCCCAGAAGCTGGAGGAGAGCACCCTCGATCATGCGGCGCTCGTCTGCGTCGAGCACGAATTCGTCGAGTGTCACCGTGAGCCGCGCCCGCGTCGTGTCCTCGTCCTCACCCTCGCCGATCTTGAGACGCATCCGGACCATTTCGCCGAGCGCCCAGAAGGTGATGCCGTCGCCGTAGGAGGGGGAGCGGCCCTGGTGCCAGTAGACGTCCTCCTTGAGTCCGTCGATGTACTTGAGGAACTCCCAGGCGAGGCGCGACTTCCCGATCCCGGCCTGTCCAAGAACGGACACCAGCCGTACCCCATGCTCACGCGACGTGGCATGGTAGAAGTCCTTGATCAACCGGAGTTCCGCGTCGCGCGCCACGAACGGTGCCTCGAGCTGCTCACGACGTCCCTCGCCGCGGCGCTGGGCGATGACGCGCAGGGCACGATACGCCGGCACCGGCGCCGCCTTGCCCTTCATCTCCTGATCGCCGGCCGATTCGTAGGCAATCGCCTCGCTCGATGCGCGGCGCGTCGCCTCGCCGACCAGCACCCACCCGGGCGGCGCCACCGACTGGAGACGCGACGCGGTATTCACGAGGTCGCCGGCGACCATGCCCTGGTCGGTTGCCCCGAGCGTGACCGCAGCCTCCCCGGTCAGCACCCCGGCGCGAAGGGCAAGGTCCGGAATCGCGGATTCCTCGCCGAGGCGGTGGACGGCGGCCACGAGATCGAGCGCGGCGCGGACCGCGCGTTCGGCGTCGTCTTCCTGGGCAATCGGGGTGCCCCACACCGCCATGACCGCGTCACCGATGAACTTCTCGACCGTCCCGCCGTAGCGCCCAATGATTTCCCGGCTGAGTTCGAAGTACGTGCCGAGCAGCTCCCGCACGTCCTCGGCGTCGCGGGTCTCGGAGATCGTCGTGAAACCGACGAGATCGGCGAACAGGACGCTGACCAACCGCCGTTCGGCAACGGGCGTCGCGCCGGCCGTGGGTGACGCGCCACGACCCTGGCGTCGGTCGCCGCCCGCGTCCGACGTTACGCCTCCGATCAGGGTGGCCCCGCACTCTCCGCAAAACTTCGCGCCGGGGTCGTTCGACGTGCCGCACACGGAGCAGGCGAGCGCCAGGGAGCCGCCGCATTCGCGGCAGAACTTTCGGCCCGGCTCATTGTCCGTGGCGCAGGTCGAGCAGATCACGCGTACCTCGGCTGCATCTGGGGAACCCAGTATCGCCGCGAGCCGCGCACTGGGTCAACGAATCGAAGCGCGCCGCCCAACGCGCGCCTCATGTCGCCCCGCGCACCCGAGCCTACAGCCGGTGGAGCTCGAGGAATCCGCGGATCGCCTCGGCCACCTGCTGGTGCCCGTGCTCGGCGAAGACCAGACCGAAGTGGGAATGGGCGCCGAACGGCTCGTAGTCCGCTTCGAGCCATTCGGCGAGGCGCTCGGTCGTCTCTTCGTCGACGTAGCGGTCAAGGCCGGCACCGATCACGAGACGCGGGATCCCTTCCAGCCTCGATCGGTCGACCGATATGCCCTGGATCACCTGGCGACGCGCGGCCCCCGCCTCACGCGGCTTCTGACCCAGGAGATGCTGGATGCGCAGGACGTCGGCGAGCGTCAGGTCCGCGTGGTCGCGCTGGAGCTTTTCGGGCAGTGTCTCCCAGCCGATCGCCGCCCGCCCGAAGACCTCCGGGATCTCGCGCAATTCGTGCGATCGCGCCTCCGGTCGGAGATCTCGTGGCGGTTCGGGCGAGAGCAGGATGAGACCCGAGACGTCCACCCGTTCGGCGGCTTTCAGTGCCAGAAGGCCGCCCATCCCGTGCCCGATCAGGACGGCGTTGGGCCCGAAGTGGGTCGCCGCCGCGACGACATCCTCGAGATAGGTATCGAACGACAGCTCGGCCGGATCCGCGGGGTCGGACCAGAAGTGATTGCGCAGGTTCAGGGCGTGGCCCTCCCAACCACGTCCGGCGAAGAACCCCAGGTAGCGCTCCCACAACCACGAGCCGCCGAGCAGTCCGTGGATGAACAGCAGCGGCTTTCGGCGCGAGCGGCGTTCCGGCAGCCAGGATTCGATATACAGGCCGCGGTCGTGCAGCTCGATCTCGTCCTTGCGAACTGGTCGTCCGTTCTGTGCCGGCGCCTGCGTGCGCGCGAGAATGTCGTCGGGGGTCGAGTCCATCGATCTCACCATTCGTGGGGGTTGATGACCAGGCCGGTCAGGGCCTTGGGATAGAAATAGGTCGACTTCTGGGGCATCACATCCCCGTCCCCGGCGACAGCCACAACGGCTTCGACGGGTGTCGGGGCAAGCAGGAAGGCCGCGTCGGCCTCATCCAGACCAGCATCGACGCGCGAGACTGCCCGCGCAGCGTCGTGGATGTAGCTCAGCCGGTCCCCACCGCCGACGGCGGCCGCATCGATCCCCGCGATTCGCTCGAGGGCGATGCCGAGCAGGGTCACGTCGAGCGCTCGAAGGGTCGACCCGCCGGCCGGCAGGTACGGGTCGAACGCAGCTGGGCGCGGGGAGAGGATCGCGCCCCCGGCTCGTGTCCAGAGCCCGAAGCTGCCCGTGGCCCGACCCTCGGGCCCGAACACGACCCGGAGCTCCTCGGCAGCGACCCCGTCGCGGACCTCGAACAGCTCCACAGCGCGCGTGAGGAGGTCCCGAACGCCACGGTCGCCGAGGTGGTGCACGAGTCGATGGGTCGGAAGGACGGTCAACGTCTGCGCCGTCGACTCGAGGAGCAGCGTGAGCAGGTAGTCGTACCCGTGGTCGTCGCCCTCGGGCGCGCCGGTTCGTCGCTCGTCGCGATACCGGAGCGCCGTCTCGTACCGATGGTGGCCGTCGGCGATCGTGACCGGGCCCGCACCGGCAAGCCGGGCAAGCTCCGCGGCAGGACCCGACGACGCACCGTCGTCGGCGACGATCCACAGCCGGTGGCGAACGCGATCATGGTCCTCGATGTCGGTGACCGGCGGCGTGGCCGCGATCGCGCTGAG
>JANNUK010000220.1:0-8942 GCA_031395155.1 Chloroflexota bacterium
CCGGCCCTGGTGGTCGCCGCGGTCGACCGAGGCTGGTGGTCATCCGTCGCGCCGGGAACGTCGATCGCAGGTGGCGCGTCGCAGACGAAACAGACCCAGCCGGCCGCGCCCGTCCCGCCGGCACCGCCGACGATCGTCCCCCGCGTCGACGCGGCCGCCTGGCACGGGCTGAAGGTAGCCCCGCGTACCCTCCCGCCCTCGGATCCCGATGCCGCTCACGCTCTTTTGGCCTCAGCGCTGCGCGCCGACGATGGTTCGGACGTCCGGGTCACCGCGGCGGCCGTGGGCGGGTTGGTCGTCGGCGCAGTCACGTCCGTTGCATCCGCGACGGCCGCGGGCGGACGGACCGTCCTTGCGATCGGCGTCGCGCCCGCGTGGCGGCAGGCTGGTCTCGCGACGCGCCTCCTCGCGACCCACCTGGGCGATTCGCCGCCGGGCGTCCGCTGGGAGGCGATGGTGGGGGTCGGGGAGCGTGACGTCGTCGAACCGCTCGGCGACGCGGAGCGTTTCGGGATTGCCGTGCGCATGCTGGAGCAGGCGGGTTTTGCGGTCCGGCGCATGGAGGATTCAGGCGCCCGGGGGCGGATCCTTGCGGTCCTCGGGACGCGCGATTGACGCAACGTGAAGGACCGCCGGTCGGGTTGGGCCCGGACCGGCGGTCGCGAGAGGGATGGGTGGGGGGTGATCAGGTTCCCGGGGACCCTCCGTTGCCGGGCTTGATGGCCACCTTTCGGGACCACGGGGTGCCGAGCCTCGGGAGCAGGTACCGGTCGACGCCGTAGTAGCCGGCGACGCGCCAGGCGAGGATGAGCCCGATCGCGAACGCAAACATGATCGGATTCGAGGACGCCGAGCCCGCGAGCAGGAAGCTCATGTTCATCGCCGCTCCGAAGAAGGCGGCGATCCCCACGAGCGCTCCGACGAGAAGGCCGATACCGATCGCGATCTCACCGAAGACGATCACGTACGAGAACCACGTCTCGGCGTTGTTGTCGAGCAGCAGGTTGATGAAGTCGCGATACCACTCGAACGTGATGGGCGGGCGCCCCTCCTCGGGGATCGTCACCGCGCGCTCCCAGTAGCCGCGCAGCGATGCGCCTCCGTCCAACCAGCCCTCGCCTTCGAACTTGCCCCACCCGGAGGTGAGCCAGGAGAAGCCGAGGAAAATGCGTACGGGAAGCCAGAACAGGCCGGCTCGCGTGTTGCTGAACAGGTAGCGAGTGAAGGTGGGTCCCTCGACCTCGACGACCTGCGCCTCGGGCGCCTTGCGGTCCTCGAACATCGCGATCACCACGACGATGGCGAGGACCCAGAAGATGACGGTAAGCGCGGGGCGAAGCTCTTCCGATGGCTCCAGCCACGGGTTCTGCATGTAGACCAGGACGACAGCCGCGACGATCGCGAGCGGCGCGGCCAGTCTTCGAAGCATGGACATGTGTGCCTCCCTCGATGTCGGCCTGATGGTTGGTCCGATTGGCCGGACAATGATCCTCAGGTCATCTCTGTGCGTCTCGACCATCGCCGATGAGGCCGTTCATGGCCCCGTGCCAAGGGCCCCTTTGTGGGCGGGCCAATTGGCCGGTTCCGCGCGAGCCGGGCACATCAGGCCCGCTCCCTGCGCGTAGAACGGATGGTCGAAATCGAACGGGCCGCCTATACTCGCCGTCCCGTGAACGCCGTGACCGCCGCCGACCCGCTGGCCCCATTTGGTCCCGCGGCCCGCGCCTGGTTCGAATCCGCCTTCGAAGCGCCGACCGAGGCCCAGGCGGACGGCTGGGCAGCGATTGCCGCCGGGGACCACGTACTCATTCACGCCCCCACGGGGAGCGGCAAGACCCTCGCCGCGTTCCTGTGGTGGATCGATCGGCTCGCCGCGACACCGGCGACGTCTGATGCAGCATCAGGCGCCCGTGGCGGCGTTCGCGTCCTCTACATTTCGCCGTTGAAGGCACTCACCTACGACATCGAGCGCAACCTGCGCGCCCCGCTGACCGGGATCCGGATCCAGGCCGAACGGCTCGGCTTGCCGCCCCCCACCATCTCGATGGGATTGCGGACCGGTGACACCACGGCCCAGGCGCGTCGCGACCTCGTTCGGCATCCACCGGACATCCTGATCACGACCCCCGAGTCGCTGTACCTGCTGCTGACGAGCGCGGCCCGCGAGACGCTGCGTAACGTCGAGGCGGTCATTGTCGACGAGGTCCACGCGATCGCCGGAACGAAGCGCGGCGCCCACCTGGCGCTCAGCCTGGAGCGCCTCGAACGCCTGCGGATGCGGCCGCCAGCGGACCGAAACGGCACGAGGGCGTCGGCCACGTCGGCCGCGCCGGTCCGGCAGGCGCCGGTCCGGCAGGCGCCGCTCCGGCAGGCGCCGCTCCGGCAGGCGCCGCTCCAGCGGATCGGCCTGTCGGCTACCCAAAAACCGCTCGAGACGATCGCCCGGTTCCTGGGGGGTGTCGGTCCCGGCCGCGGCGTCACGGTCGTCGATGCCGGGGCGCGGAAGCCGCTCGAGCTCAGTGTCGTCGTCCCCGTGGAGGACATGACGCGGATCGGCGACGACCAGCCTCGCCCCGACGTGACCGGGGCGCCGCATCCGTCTCCGGGCGACGCGGCAATCGCGCGGGGGATCGGCAGGTACAGCAACGGGCGGGACCTGCGAACGAGCATCTGGCCCTCCGTTCATCCCCGGATCCTGGAGTTGATCCGAGCCCACAAGAGCACGATCGTCTTCACGAACAGCCGCCGCCTCGCCGAGCGACTGGCGCACCGCCTGAACGAGCTGGCCGGGGAGGACCTCGTCCGGGCGCACCACGGCAGCATCGCCCGTGAACAGCGGATCCAGATCGAGGAGGACCTGAAGGCCGGTCGGTTGCCGGCACTCGTCGCTACCAGCTCCCTGGAACTCGGCATCGACATGGGCGCGGTCGATCTCGTCATCCAGGTCGAGAGTCCCACATCGGTGGCCAGCGGGCTCCAGCGCATCGGACGTGCCGGCCACCAGGTCGGCGCGCCCTCGAAGGGCGTGATCTTCCCGAAATTCCGCGGCGACCTCCTCGAGAGTGCGGTGGTCGTCCGCCGGATGCACGAGGGCGCGGTCGAGACAACGACGCTGCCGCGTAACCCGCTCGACGTCCTTGCCCAGCAGATCGTGGCGATGACCGTGATGGACACCTGGACGGTCGACGAGATCCACGCGACCGCGACCCGCGCCGCTTCATTCGAGACGCTGCCGCGCGAGGCGCTCGAGGGCGTCCTGGGGATGCTCGCCGGCGTGTATCCGTCAGATGAATTCGCGGAGCTGAAGCCACGCCTGTCGTGGGACCGGCTGACGGACCGGGTGGAGGGTCGGCGTGACGCCCGGGTTGTCGCCGTCACGAGCGGGGGCACGATCCCGGACCGCGGCCTGTTCGGCGTGTTCCTCGTCGGGGAGGCCGGGACGCCGGGCAGGCGCGTCGGCGAGCTGGACGAGGAGATGGTCTACGAGCTCCGCGCCGGGATGCACGGGGATGTGATCGTCCTCGGGGCGTCGTCGTGGCGCGTCACCGAGATCACGGCGGATCGCGTGCTTGTCGAGCCCGCCCCCGGTGTTCCCGGGAAGCTCCCGTTCTGGAAGGGCGACACGATCGGTCGGCCGATCGAACTGGGTCGCGCGCTCGGCGCGTTCCTGCGCGAGGCCGAGGGCGATCTGGCGCGTGGCGAGCGTGGTCGCGAGGCACTGGCGACGCGTCTCCGCGAGCATCACGACCTGGACGACCTGGCGACCGGCAACCTCGTGACCTATCTCGACGACGAGCGTCAGGCCGTGGGCGTCCTGCCGACGGACCGCCGGGTCGTGATCGAACGCTTTCGCGACGAACTCGGCGACTGGCGGCTATGCCTGCTGACGCCGTTCGGCGGGCGGGTCCACGCGCCGTGGGCGATGGCGATCGAGGCCCGCCTGCGCGATCGGCTCGGGATGGAGGCGCAGACGATCTCGTCGGACGACGGGATCGCGATCCGGTTGCCCGAGGGCGACCTCGCTGGGGTCGAGGCCCTCCTGTTCCCGTCCGCCGATGAGATCGAGGATCTCGTCGTCGCGGAGGTCGGCGGAACGGCGCTGTTCGCGTCGCGCTTCCGGGAGAATGCCGGTCGGGCCCTCCTCCTGCCGCGGCGACGCGCCGGCACACGCACCCCGCTCTGGCAGCAACGCCAGCGAGCGGCCGATCTGCTCCAGGTGGCCAGCCGCTACGGCAGCTTCCCGATCCTCGTCGAGACGTACCGGGAGTGCCTCTCCGATGTCTTCGACCTCCCAGCGCTTCAAGAGCTGCTGGCCGGCGTGGAACGCCGCGAGATCACGGTCCACGGCGTCGAGACGGCCAAGGCGTCGCCCTTCGCGAGTTCGCTTCTCTTCGACTACATCGGCGCCTACATGTACGAGGGCGATGCGCCCCTGGCCGAACGCCGCGCCGGCGCCCTTGCCCTGGACCGCGACCTTCTCCGCGAGCTGCTCGGCCAGGAGGAACTCCGCGAGCTGCTCGACCCGGAGGCGCTCGCCGACCTGGAACTCGCCCTGCAGTCACTCGCCGAGGATCGCCGGGCCGGGTCCGCCGATGCCGTCCACGACCTGCTGCGCCGCCTCGGGGACCTGACGGATGGCGAGATCGCGGCACGGGTGGAAGGCGGAGATTCAGCCGCGGCCGCGTTCGTGGAGGCCCTGCTGGGCACCCGGCGCGCCGTCCGCGTGCGAATCGCCGGCGAGGAGCGCTGGATCGCGATCGAGGATGTGGGGCGATATCGCGACGCGCTGGGGGTGGCTGCTCCGGCCGGCGTCCCGGAGGCCTTTCTGGCCGCGACGGCAGCCCCCCTCGACGGGCTCCTCGCGCGGTGGGGGCGAACCCATGGCCCGTTCCCCATCGTCGAGCCTGCTCGACGATGGGGGCTGCCTCCGGAGCGCGTCGAGGAGGCGCTGAGCCGCATGTTCGCCACGGGCATCGTCCTGCGCGGCGAGTTCCGACCCGACGGCGTGGAACGGGAGTGGTGCGACCCGGAGGTGCTGCGTCGACTGCGACGCGCGTCCCTCGCGCGCCTGCGGCGCGAGGTAGAGCCTGTCGAGCCCGCCGCGCTCGGCCGGTTCCTGCCAGCCTGGCACGGGGTCGCCGCGGTCGGTGAATCGCTGCCTGCGCTCCGCGGATCCGCGGCAATGGAACGTCTCGCGGAGGTCGTCGACCAGCTCTCAGGCGTCGCGATCCCCGCATCGGTCCTCGAGCGCGACGTGCTCCCGGCACGGATCCCCGGCTACCAGCCACGCCTGCTCGATGAGCTGGGTGCCGCAGGCGAGGTTGCCTGGGCGGGGCGGGGGAGCCTCGGCCGCGACGACGGCCGGATCGTCCTGTATCGCCCTGGGAGGGAGGCGCTTCGACCCGTTCGCCCTTCGGTTGATCAGCCCACTGGGCCGCGCTACGACGCGATTCGCGCCCATCTGGCCCGCCGCGGGGCGTGCTTCTATCGCGAGCTGTTCGCAGCCGCCGGGGGAGGTTCGGACCGCGAGGTCCTCGACGCCCTGTGGGACCTCGTCTGGGCCGGCGAGATCACCAACGACACGTTCGCCCCGCTGCGTGCGCTTCGTTGGAAGCGGCCGAGCCGGACGGCTCGGCCGCGACCGGGCCGACTGACCGCCCTCGGGCCTCCTGAGGCAGCGGGCCGCTGGTCGCTGGTCGATGGCGCGCCACTCGCCGACGACCCCACCGCGAGCGTCGCGCCTGCGGGTCCCTCACCTACGGAGCGCCTGCATGCCCGAGCCCTCGTCCTCCTGGACCGGCACGGAGTGGTGACGCGCGAAGCCGTGATGTCCGAGGACGTCGACGGCGGGTTCTCCGCCGTCTACCCGATCCTGCGGATGCTCGAGGAGGCCGGTCGGATCCGCCGCGGCTACTTCGTCGAGGGGCTCGGTGCGGCGCAGTTCGCGCAGCCGGGGGCGGTGGATCGGCTGCGCGCCGTTCGTGAGGTACCCACCGCTGGTCGCCCGATCGTCCATCTCCTGGCCGCTGCCGACCCCGCCAACCCGTACGGCGGGGCGATCTGGGGGCCGCGCCGCGGCGAGGACGATCGCCGTCCACTCCAGCGCGCCGCCGGTGCCTACGTCGTGCTCGTCGATGGCGTCGCCGCACTCTACGTCGACCGCGGTGGGAGCTCGCTCCAGACCCTGCCGGCCTTCGATGACCCGGAGATCACGTCGGCGGCCATCGGCGCCCTGCGCGCGATCCCCACGGAGGGCCGCACCCGCGAGCTCGTCGTCCGCAAGATCGACGGCCTCCCCGTTGCCGAATCGCCCGTCCGTGCAACGCTCATCGACGGCGGCTTCAGCGCCGGCTACCGCGGCCTCGTTCTGCGCGGGTAGGGTCGAAAAGCCCCGATGACGGTGATCGACGTCAGCTGCACCCCGGATGGAGCCGGCTGGACCTGCATGGTGGACCTGCGCGACCCCGGCGGGTCCGCGACCCGTCACCGTGTCGCGGTCGACGCCGCGGACCTCGAACGCCTCGCGCCGGGCGCGATCGACCCGGATGACCTCGTCTGTCGCTCGTTCGTCTTCCTTCTTGCGCGCGAGCCGAAGGAATCGATCCTCGCCTTGTTCGACCTCCTGCTCATCGGCCGGTACTTCCCCGAGTACGAGCGAACGATTCGGGCCACGGACCGCCCCGGCGGCTGAACGCGTCCAGCGGCTCGTAACCGCGCTCTCCGACGCGTATCATCCCGGGCTATGTGCGAGCACTTCGTGGCCAGGGCCGCCGAGCCGTTCCGGATCGACGAGCTGTGGCCGTTCGCCGAGAAGCTGGAACGGTTCGGGATCGCCGGGTTCGGGTGGGGCGCCGGGTGGCTCGGTGACGACGGAGGCCTCCACAGCTATCGCGACGTCCGAGCGTTCCGCGACGACCCGGGGCGCGAGGAGGTCGGCAAGGTCGAGACCACGTCCGTCCTGGTCCATCTCCGGCGCCCGTCAAAGCTGTCCACGTTGAATCTGCCGGACACGCAACCCTTCGACGATCCCGCGGGTCGCTATATCGTCAGCCACAACGGCGACTTCAAGCTCCACCGCGAGTGGCGCGGCCGGTATCGCGAGCAGGGTCGGATCCACGGCCGGGCCGACACGGAGCCCGGCATCCGCTGGCTCGAGGACGAGTATCGGGCCGGCGAGCCGGCCGGCCATATCCTCGGCGCCCTCCACGACACGTTCGCCGGCCAGGCGAACCTCGCGCTGCTCGAGGGGGATGGCGCCGTCCATCACTACGCGGGAAACACGGAGAACCCGGTCTTCACGTTCCGCCTCGGTCGGATCGGGTTCGCCTCGACGGGCCTCTATTCGCTCGACCGGTCCGTGTTCCGGTTCGCCGCCCCGGGGGCCACGGACCGGCGCCTCGTCTCGATCCGGACCACGGCCAGCCTTTCCCAAGACGGCAGCGCGACGGGCGCCGGGTAAGGTCCGGATCTCAGACTGGTAACGTTTGGCCGGGCCACGCGTCGAACGACCGACGATCGGTCCATGTCGGAGAGCGGATGACAAGATCAGCGGAACCGCAACCATGAGCGCTGCCGGTTTGTCGGGAGACGGCCGTCCGACCGACACGCTGCCCGTCTCGCAGCTTCTCCGGATGACCCTCTACTGGTTCGGCCTGTCGTCGATCTTCATCGCGGTCGACACGATCCTCGGCGGGCGGCTCGAGTACCAGGCGCTCGTCCCGGCGGGCGAGGAGGGCCGGGCCCTGGTCGCGATGACGGTCGGGGGGGCCCTCGTGGCGGTCCTCGTCCAGCCCACGGTCGGCTCGATCAGCGACTACACGATCAGCCGCTGGGGACGCCGAAAGCCGTACATCCTCATCGGATCGCTCCTCGATGTCGTCTTCCTGTTCGGGGTGGCGAGTTCGAACACGGTCGTCTCGATCGCCGCCTTCGTGATTCTTCTCCAGTTCAGTTCGAATTTCGCTCAAGGGCCGTTCCAGGGCTACGTCCCGGACCTCGTTCCGGCTCACCAGGTGGGCCTCGCGAGTGGAATGGTCGGCCTCATGCAGGTGCTCGGGAACATCACGGGCGCGATCGTCGCGTCCGTGGCCGTTGCGACAAACCAGTTCTTCCTGGGCACGATGGCCGTCGGGATCATCGAGCTCATCACGATGATCAGCGTGTTCCTCTGGGTCAAGGAGGGACGAGTCGCCAAGGACCGGGCGGGCCGATCCTGGCTCTCGGTCGCCGCCGAGGCGTGGGGCCTCGACATCCTCAAGGAGCGAAGCTTCATCTGGCTCGTCACATCGCGGCTCGCGTTCCTGATGGCCACGAACATGCTCATCAAGCTCGCGATCTTCTATCTGTCCCGTTCCCACGGGCTTGATCAGGAGGAGGCGGGGGGTACGTTGACGATCATCCTCGGCTTTACCGCCCTCGGTACGATCGTCGCGGTCCTGCCGTCTGCCCGCCTCTCCGACCGGGTCGGACGGAAACGCGTGATCTACGCGAGCTGCGCGATCGGCGCCCTGGGACTCGGGATCGTTGCCGTCGCCCCGTCGATCCCCGTTGCATTGGTGGGCGTTGTGGTGTACGGCCTCGCAACCGGCGCCTTCCTGGCCGTGGATTGGGCGCTGATGACCGACATCATCCCGAAGGCCTCGTCCGGGCGATTCATGGGCATCAGCAACGTCGCGACAGCGTCCTCAGGGGTCATCGCGCTGGCGATCGGCGGAACGCTGATGGACATCATCAGCGGTCCCGAACGGCTGGGCAGTGGACCGCGCGCGGCGCTGGCCCTCGGTGTCGGCCTGTTCGTCCTCGCTGCGATGCTCCTGCGGCCGGTCGACGAGCGCCGTCGCGAGGAGGATTCGTCGTATCCGACCCTTGCGACCGGAGGTCCGACGTAGCCATGGCTGGCCCATCACGGCCGCGTCGGTCTCGCCGTTCGGGATCGGGTCGCG
>JANNUK010000408.1:0-1973 GCA_031395155.1 Chloroflexota bacterium
CGTGCCTTCCGCGGTGCCACCCTCATTCGGCGATGCCGCACTCTCCTGACCGACGGGACGGCGGTTGCCGCCGATCGGCGCTGCCCGTTAACGCTGGCGCTCTGCGCCGGAGCCTACTGGTCGTCCGCGCCGCCAGCCTGATGGTCGATCGACGCCCCGCGTTCGGTCCGGAGGCTCCCGGGTCCATTCCCCGCCATCGTCACCCCGGTTTCCACCAGCCACCGGGTCTCTCTGCCGACGCACGACGGGTACTCGTCCCGATCACAGCCCAACTATTCGTGATGTGGCCGGGAGTCTATGCGCGGCCGCGCCGACCCGTCAAGCGAATGCACTCCAATGCCGGCCGTTCGTCGGCTGCGATCAAAGGTAGCGGCGCTCCGCGTAACACCAGGTGAAACCGTGGCCGACGGGCATCGCCATGATCACCGGGTGATCCTCGCCCATGGCGTGGGCCCGGGCGTGACCGGCCTGCGACTCGCAGCAGCCCACGTGGCCGCACGTCGTGCACAGGCGAAGGTTGTAGTTGCTGCCGCATCCCTCGCAGGTCGTCGAGCGCGGCTCGGCGATCTCGGCGGGGAGGTGTTCGCACGTCGCGGGTGCCGCGGGGGCGATGCTGATGGCGCGCTTGAGGAGGTCCATGGCGTCACTGTACGCCCAAGGCAGCCGAAGAGGACGTGACCGTCGTCAACGTGAACGCGATCGGATCTCTCGAACCTTCGGAGCAACATCGCGGGCCGAATGTCCGGTCATTGACATGCGGCGCCCCGGACCGGATGTTCGGCTCATGGCGCCGACCCTGATCCTGATCCTGATCGTGATCGGCGTGATGTTCCTGGTCCATCCGGTGGCCGCACTGGTCGCCGTGGTTGCCACGCTGCTGGGCCTGCTGACCATGAAGTGGTCGGTGGCCGCCGCATTCGAGGGATGGGCGGGCCTGGAGTTCCTGGGCTCCTGGATCGGATCCCGGCGGCGCAAGCGCGGCGTCGCCGGCCTCGCCTGGTTCTGCGCCACGTGTCGCTCGCTCAATCCGTCGACGGCCACCGCCTGCTACCGGGGCTGTGGGCCACGCGCGACGACGGAGATGGTCGGCACCTACGCGCTCCCGGTCGAGCCCTCCGCGGGTCGCTCGCAGCGAGACCGCCCCCGCGGCTGATCCGCGTCGCCGCTACGGCGGTCGCTGACGGCTGGCGGAGAGGGTGGGATTCGAACCCACGGGGCTTTCACCCAGCGGTTTTCAAGACCGCCGCAATCGACCGCTCTGCCACCTCTCCGCGGGCGAGGATACCAGCGACGCGGCCGCGTCTCCGCGCGCGGAGGGAGACGCCGTCGACCGCTCTGGTCAGGGCTTCGTGCGCACGATGTACCGGTACGACGGAGCTTGCTCGGGACCGGAACCGCGCAAGGCTCGGCGCACGACCGGGAGCCAGGCGAGCCCGCCGACGGCCTGTGCGGCGCCCACGAGGAGGACCAGCAGGCCGGGGATCGCGAGCATCGTCGCGGGGAGGGCCCACTGGACGATCGGGGCAAGCTGCGACCCGGATGCTCGGAAGCCGTCGATCGGAATGGCTTCGGCGACCTCCACCGTTACAAGTAGTGGTGCGGCACCGGCCTGCCGAGTGTCCGTCGACGCACCGGTCCCGGCAGGCGCGGGCGAGGCCGCTGATGTTCCACCGCTGCCCGAACCGCCGGATGACCCGCCGGCGGCAGAGTCGGTGGTTGAGCCCGGGGACGGCGTCGCACCGGGGTCACGCGATGGGTCAGGCGTCGCGCTTGGGCGGGGAGACGAAGTCGCGGTCGCGTTCGGGGTCGGGGTCGCGTTCGGGCTCGGGGTCGCGTTCGGGCTCGGGGTCGCGTTCGGGCTCGGGCTCGTGGTCGGGAGCGGCGGGCGTGTCGCGGTCGCGATCGGGGTCGGGGTCGGGAGTGGTGGCAGCGTCGCGGTCGGGAGTGGCGCGCCGGTCACGACAATCGTCACC
>JANNUK010000334.1:0-2940 GCA_031395155.1 Chloroflexota bacterium
GATACCCATCGGTTCCTGTCGAAGAACCTGCGGTTCGTGGCGCGGCTCGTGCGCCAGGGCGGTTTCTACCGACCCGACGCGCTGCTCGCCGGGCTGGCCCCGATCGTCGCCGACTCGACCGCCGGAATCGTCGATTTCCACGTCTACACGTTCAACAACGTGCAGGCCACGGAGCGCTGGCGTGCGGATTACCTGGCGCGTCGTCTCGGTGTTGGGCGCCGCGAGCCGGTCACACACGGATGAGCCGCACCGACCTCGTGGCGAGGTTCGCCGCCGTGCCGGACCGCCTCGCCGCGCAGCTCGGTCGACCGGGCAGCATTCGCGACCACCCGACTTCGGACGGTTGGACCACGCGGGAGGAAGTCCTGCACCTGCTTGTCGTGGAGTCGGTGGTCTGGCAGCGACGACTCGACGACCTGGCGGCCGGCGGCCATCCGAGCTGGTCCCGCACCGAGCCCAAGCTGGGTGCGATCCCGGACACCCGTGCCAGCGGCGAGCTGGCTGCGGCGTTCGGCGCGGCCCGGGCGGAGACGATTGATCGCCTCTCCCGGCTCGACGAGAACGAATGGCGCCGCAGTGGGATGCACGAGAGATTCGGCCGGCTCGACGTCGAGGGCCTCGTTCGGATCGCCCTCGATCACGACGAGGAGCACCTCGCCGCGCTGGGGTGATGCCCGATCAGATACGGGCGAGGTACGCGCTCAGCGCAGCGTCCACGGCAGGGTCTCCGCCCTGCTTGAGCGGATCGAAGTCCGATCGGAGCAGCCATGCCGGGCGGTCGCCGATCTCGGTCAGCCGCCAGACGTTGCCGTCGGAGGTGGTCGCCTCCGCGATCGTCCGGACGATCTCACCGAACTCGATGTAGCCGACGATCGCGTCCTTGCGGTTGGGCATCGCCCGATACGGGCGTCGAACCTCGCGGGGCGTCCAGTCCTCGCCCTTGACGGCGGTCAGGTTCACGTCCTCCTCCTCGGGTGCCTTGTTTGGCACGACCCGGCCGACCAGGTGGTGGCCGCCAAGCCCGTCGACATATGTTCCCAACTCGGCTTTCGGCATCCATTCGCCGTTGTAATCGCCCTCGCGGCGGCTGTCGGTCGGGGCCAGCGGGTCGCACCACCACACGCGATCCGTGACATCAGGGCGGTAGACGCACACCGAGTGAGCCCCGCCGAACGCCCTGTCCCAGCGCCGATACCGAGACCCAGTCGGGAACGCGCCCATCGAGCCCTGCGCCACGGCCACGGTTCCGGGAACGAGGGCGGCCCAGAGGGCCGCAAACCCGCTCACGGTCGCCGGGGTCGCGACCTTGTACCGGGCAACGATCGCCTTCTTCACGTCGCCCAGGTTGGTGCCGCCGAGCACGGAACGCCCCGATGCGCAACGCAGACGTTCGCCCTCTTCGTGCGATGCCGGAACCTGCGGATGCCCGGTCGCCCGCCACCATTCGATGGCCGACATGAACGTGCAGTCCTCCCATTTCTTGTCGTCCCAACCACACGGCGACATGTGCGCGATTTCGCGCTCCGTGACGTGGGTGTGGGCGAACCCCGCGATCGTGGTCGTCATCGGTTGGAGAGGATACGCAGCGGGTCGTTGATTGGCGTCTCTGCGGACGCCTTGAGGCAGGCGCCGCACTACGACAAATCCGATCCGTATGGGTCGGCCTACTTCCCGGCAGAGGTCCGCGCTCGAGGCTGCCGGCCGCCATGCGCCATCCGGTGGGCGCCTCGACGCCTCGACTGACCTCGCGTTCAATCCGGGGAAGGAGGACACCGTGCGTTGATTCACGCTCCTGTTCAGCTCGGTTCTGCTGATCATCGCCATGGCCGTGCCCGTTTCGGCCAATGCGTTTATCCACGAGATCATCGGCGCCGCCTGTCGATCGGGCGGCGAGGAGGTCGTCCCGCCCCGGCCAGGTACGCGCTGGCCAGTCGCTGGTCAGGGCCCTGCAGGCCACGGGCGTGATCGAGTCGTTCGACTTCTCGGTGGCGGGTCAGGTCACGGTGAACTTTGATGCCGACCGGCCAAACTCGCAGTACATCTCGGCCGGCTTCGATCTCATGATTCCGGATGGCTTCGGGCCGGGAATCGATCTGATTCTGAGCCCGCTCCTGGTGCCGGATCCCGAGTTCGCCGCACATGCGAATTGCCGGAACCTGGGCGGGTAGCTGATCCCAGCGGCGGCCGTCGGCTCTGATGACGCGACCCGCGGCCGCCGAAACCCTCGTTCAGGCTGATGCACCGGAGTAGTGACGAAGACCGAACCGCCAGGACCAACGAGTCACCACCACCAGCACCGCCGCGAATGCCGCGGCAAGGGCCAGGGTCTCCGGCGTAAGTCGCCCGGTCAGTGCCTCAGCAGGAACCGTCACGGCGAACGCGATCGGCACCAGGAAGGTGAGGCTGATGCGCAGCCACCCGGGATAGATCGTGACCGGCCAGCGACCCGACTGGTACAGCCCGCTGAACAGCTCGACGATCTGGTCCATCCGAACAACCCAGAACGCGACGACCGTGAGGATCAGCCAGAAGCAGTAGATCATCGTGGCGCCGAGGACCAGGGCCGCCAGGAACGCCACCACGTCGAGAGGCCCGATCGGCCCGAGGCGATCCACCGCGACACCGAGCACTACGAGCCCGACCCCGACATCGACGAGCTGCCAGATCCGCACCTGCCGGACACTGACAAGGAGCTGCGCGTCCTCCGGTTTCGTCAGGACGAAGTCGAGCGTACCTTCGCGGATATCTGCCATCAGACGCTCCATCCCGGGCTGGATCGCCGCCTGGATGATCCCGCCCATCAGGATGTGAACGCCCATCACGGCGAGCAGCTCGGCCTGCGTCCAGCCGCCAAGGTTCGGCGTCTGTGAGAAGACGATGGCCAGCACGGCGAGCCCGGTGACAAGGGCGATGGCAGACTGGAACACCTGTACGACGAAG
>JANNUK010000372.1:0-1961 GCA_031395155.1 Chloroflexota bacterium
GCCGCCGCGACCTCGCTTGCCGCGATGCCCTCACCGAGCACGATCGACCCGATCGCCGTGTCGGCGCGCATCAGGACGACCCCGTCAGTGCCGACCGGGCTGTGCGCCGCGATGATCTCGTCGACCCGCTCGATGACCCTGCCGACCTCCGCGACGCCGCGAACGCGGATCGCCGCACCGTAGAACCGCTCTCGTTTGCGACCGAGGTCGCGGATCGATCCGATCGGGTCGCGCCCGGCGATCAACGGGCGCACATTCGCGCTCCGCCGCAGGCGCTGTGCGAGGACTTCGGGTCGGCCGTCCAGCCAGATCGGCAGGCGGCCGCGATACAGGTGCCACCGGTTGCGCGGGTCGACGATCGTTCCGCCACCCGTCGCAACCACCCGCTTGATCGCCGGATCGCGATCGGCTTGACCCAACGCGACCACGGCCGCCCGTTCCCGCGCGCGAAAGCCTGCTTCACCCTCGTCCTCGAAGAGCTGCGGGATCGTGCGGCCCGCCGCGGCCTCGATCCGCTCATCGAGGTCGATGAAAGCGGCGTCGTGACGATGCGCGACGCGTCGACCGACGACGCTCTTGCCGCTGCCGGGCAACCCGACCAGGACGACGTCCATCGACGCCCTCAGTCGTCGCCGCCGGAGCCGGCCACGTCCGTGCCGGTCGTCTCGCCGTGGGCGGGCGTCGCGGCCCGAGTCCCGCCGATCATGGGTGCCGGGATCGGGCGCTCCAGGCGTTCCCGGTAGCGCCCCAGGTTGTCGCGCGTCTCGTCGAGCGAGTCACCGCCGAACTTGGCCAGCACCGCATCGAGAAGCGTGGCGAGGACCATCGCCTCGCCGACCACCCCGGCGGCCGGCACGACGCTGATGTCGCTGCGCTCGTAGTGCGCCTTGTCGACGGACTCGCCGGTGATCAGGTCGGCGGAGGGGAGAGGGCGGGCCAGCGTCGATATCGGCTTCACGGCGCCGCGGACGACGAGTGGTTCGCCGTTGGTCACGCCGCCGGTCAGGCCCCCGGCGTTGTTCGATCGATGGACCCACCGACCGCCGTCCCCCCGTCCCTCGATGACGTCGTGGACGGCCGACCCGAACCGCCGGGTCTGTTCGAACCCGAGGCCGAACTCCACGCCCTTGACGATGTTGATGCTCATCACGGCGGCCGCGAGGGCCGCGTCCAGGCGGCGGTCCCAGTGGACGTAGGAGCCGATTCCGATCGGCAGGCCGTGGGCGACGACCTCGAACACACCGCCGACGGTGTCGCCGCTGGAACGGGCTTCGTCGATCCGGGCGATCATCCGCTCCTCGGCGTCTGGGTCGGGGCAGCGCAAGGGTGAGGCGTCGGCCTCGTCGCGACTGCGCGTGCACGCCGCCGGGTCCACGGCCACGCCGCCCACCTCCGCCGTGAACGACCAGACCTCGATGCCGAGTTCGGCGAGGAACGCGCGCGCCACCGCCCCGGCCGCGACCCTGGCGGCGGTCTCCCGCGCGGACGCCCGCTCCAGCACGTTGCGGACGTCGCTGAACCCGTACTTCAGCGCTCCGGCCAGGTCCGCGTGTCCTGGTCTTACCCGAGTGACCGGTGTCGCCCGCTTGTTGCCTCCCTCGGAGAGTGCGGCCAGGTCCGCGGCCTCCTCCTCGGAGAGTGGCTCCACCTGCATGACCCGGGTCCAGTTCTCCCAGTCCCGGTTTGCGACAAGGAGCAGGATCGGCGAGCCGAGCGTCAAACCGTGGCGGACGCCGGACACGATCTCGGCGCGGTCCTGCTCGATCGCCTGGCGTGCGCCGCGGCCGTAGCCACGCTGGCGACGGGCCAGGTCGACGGCGATGACGTCGGCGTTCAGCGCCAGGCCGGCCGGCACGCCCTCCAGGGTGACACCCAGCATCCGCCCGTGCGACTCACCGGCCGTGAGAAAGCGAAACGATCCCACCACGCGCGGGCCGAGCGGGCTACTCGGCCGCCGCGAC
>JANNUK010000381.1:0-1657 GCA_031395155.1 Chloroflexota bacterium
AGCACGCCCGCAACCAGGATGAGCAGTCGAGTGATGAGCGGCGCATTCGAGAACGACCGCGGGTCGTCGGCCGCGTCGCCATCCTCGCCCTCGAGCTTCACGAAGCCGCCGATCGGCAGCCAGTTGAGCGTCCACAGGGTCTCGCCCTCGCTGCGCAGGACGCGGGCACGCGGCGGGAAGCCGATCCCGAACTCGAGGACGCGGATGCGCGCCAGCCGAGCCGTGATGTAGTGGCCCACCTCGTGGACGAGGACCAGGATCCCGAGGATGAACAGGAACAGCACGATCGTGATGACCGACTGGATCAACTCCATCAGGCGACGCTCCAGGTGGTGTCGTTCGCGTAGGCCGCGCGTACCTCGCGGTCGAGGGCACTGAGCGTCTCGAGGTCGGGGGTCTGGTCGGCTCCTTCGCCGAAGCGGCGAACGGCGCTCTCGAGCAGCCGCGGAATGCCGGTGAAGTCGATCGTCCCGGCCAGGAACCGTGCAACCGCGACGTCGTCCGCCGCGATGAGCGCGGCGCTGGCGCGCGAGCCGATCCGGCCGGCGCCGCGAGCGATCTCCAGCGCCGGGAAGCGGGCCAGGTCTGGCGCTCGAAAGTCCAGCCGGCCCGCTGCCACGAGGTCCACGGCCGCGGACGGAGACGGTCGGCGATCCGGGTGGGTCAGCGCGTATTGGATCGGGAGTCGCATGTCGGGGGTGCCCAGTTGTGCCTTCAACGAACCGTCGCGGAACACGACGGCGGAATGCACGACGCTCTGCGGATGGATCACGACATCGATCGCGTCGTCGTCGACATCGTACAGCCAGCGGGCCTCGATGACCTCCAGGCCCTTGTTGGCAAGCGTCGCCGAGTCGATCGTGATCTTGTCTCCCATGCTCCAGGTCGGATGGCGCAGCGCATCGGCGATGGTCACCGACGACAGATCCGTTGGTGCGTCCAGGAACGGTCCACCGGATGCGGTCAGCACGAGACGGGCAACGCTGTCGGGTGTTTCACCGACGAGGCACTGCCAGATCGCGGAATGCTCCGAGTCGATGGGTCGAAGCCACGCGAGCGGGCTGGCATAGGGATCCCCTGGGTCTCGCTCCGCCGCCCTCGAGGCCAGACCGCGTGCGAGCGGCATGACGAGGTGACCGGCCGCGACGAGCGTCTCCTTGTTGGCGGTGGCAACCACCTTGCCCGCGGCCAACGCGGCCAGGACCGGACGCAGGCTGACGATGCCGCCGGTGGCGACGAGGACGAGGTCCACGTCGGGATGCGTGGCGATCTCCATGAGCGCGTCGTCCCCGGCAAGCCCCCGGGTTCCCGCCGGCAGATCGAGACGGGCGAGGTCGGCGTAGTCGGCGACCGCGGCGACCGCCGGATGCAGCTCCTGGATTTGAGCCGCGAGGAGGTCTGCGCGCGACCCGGCGGCGAGCCCGACGATCCGGAACGCGTCCCGGGCGCCGGCGAGCACGTCGATCGCCTGGCGACCGATGGAACCCGTGGAACCGAGGACGGCGACGCCACGGGGCGTCCCGGGACGGCCGTGTGCGTCCCCGGACCGTTGCCGGTCAGCGGACGGCGACGACGACATAGAGCATCACGACCGGCGCGGCAAAGAGGAACGAGTCGATCCGGTCGAGCATGCCGCCGTGGCCGGGAATGAGCGTGC
>JANNUK010000393.1:0-1939 GCA_031395155.1 Chloroflexota bacterium
GACGCCAGCGACGGTCAATCGAACCGTCCGCCCATCCCCCACCGCGAACGACATGAGGTCGCCGACCGCGAGCCCGAGCCGATCGGCGACACTCGCCGCGACGATGGCGGTTCCGCCCTCATCGAGCGATGCAAGCGCGGCGGCACGATCACCGGCGACGAACCGAAGCCGGCCGTCGGCCAGCAGGTCAGACCCGACGACGGCAGCCGCGTCCACCCGCGCCCCGCGGAGCGCGAGATCGAACCGGGCAATCGGCGTGACCCTCGCCACGCCGTCGATCGCAGTCAGCGACGCCTCGACCCCCTCGTCGAGGCCGACGGGACGAATCGACGTGAGGACCTCGTCGCCGGGCACGACATCCTCGAGCCACGCTCCGGCCGAGCGTCGCGCGTCCTGGGCAACGCCGCCGATCGCCACGATCATCGCCAGTCCGATGGTCAGTGCCCCGAGCGTGAGCGCCGTTCGGCTTCGATCGCGAGCCAGGGATCCGCGCGCGAGCCGCTCCTCAAGCGCCAGGACGGCCGCGAACGGGATGCCGGCCAGGCGACCCAGGGGTCCCAGCAGGAACGGCGAGAGGAGCGTCGCTCCGAGGAGGATCGCGTACACCGCGAGCGACGTGACGATCCCCGCATCGCCCGCCGCGCGCGGCCAGGCCAGGAGCCCCACGACCGCCACGGCGGCGAAGACGACCACGAGCCAGCGCAGCCGCGCGCGGCGGGCCGGTGCGAGGTCGAGCCCGGCACGCAGCGCCTCGATCGGCGGAATCCGACCGGCTCGCCACGCCGGCTCGAGAGCAGCCGCGACCGTCACGACCAGGCCCACGAGAAACGCCAGGGCCGCGCCTCCCATGGGGAACGCGACGTCGTCGATGGGAATGGCGCCGATGGTTCGCACGTGGGCGGCGATGAGCGCGGCGAGGCCCAATCCGACCAGGATCCCCAGGGCCGCTCCGATGACGCCAACGACCAGGGCGCCGGTGAGCACGAAGCCCATGGCCTGGCGTCGAGTGGCCCCGGCGGCCCTCAGCAGGCCGAGCTCGCGAACGCGCTCGGACAGGGTCATCGAGAACGTATTGAAGATGAGGAACGCCCCGACGAAGAGGGCGATCGCCGCGATCAACGCCGTCGTCGCCTGGAAATCCGCGGTCGACGCGCGAAGCGACGACGCCAGTTCGGTCGGCGTCGAGAGCACGTACGGTTCGCGGGTGAGATTGGCCTCGAGAGCGGCAATCACCTCGGTCGCGCTCGATCCCGCAGTCATGGTCAGGTCGACGCTGTCGACGCCCTCGGCGCCGAAGATCCGTCTTGCGGCGTCCATGGGAATGACGACCGTCCGGCCGTTTGAGCCGAGGATGGGCCCGTCGCCGTCGATGATGCCCACGATCCGGAAGGTTTCGGAGTCGCCGAGCGCCTGGATCGTGACCTCGCCACCGATCCCGTAGCCATCCTCGGTCGCCAGTCGCTCCGTGATCAGCGCCGTGGGCGCGTCGGGTCGGTCGATCGTCGCCCCCTCGGCCAGGCGCAGCGCGTGGACGCTGGCGTCGACGTCCGGTTCGATGCCGAGAACGGCGACCGGCGGAGGCAGCGCGCCGACGAACGTCACCGGACGACGCAGGTAGGTTCGTCGCTCCAGCGTGGGCGCGGCTGCCTCCACGCCGCCGGTCGCTCGAATCGCCTGGATCGTCTCGGCGGACAAGCCGGCCTCCTGGAAGGCGGCCACGCGGAGGTCGGCGCGTCCGAGGATGTCGACGACCGTGCGGTCGACGGCGGCGTCGATCCCCGCGCTGGTGGCCAGCGACGCCGCCAGGACGCCGACCCCGAGCGCGACCCCGATTGCGGTCAGGAGCGTGCGGACGGGTCGAGCGGCGAGGCTTCGCCAGGCGAGCCAACCGAGCGAGAAGGTGCCACCCACGGGACGATCAGAGCCCGAGCTGGGCGAG
>JANNUK010000431.1:0-1573 GCA_031395155.1 Chloroflexota bacterium
GGTCAGCGCCGTCGCGGGTCTGCAGCGCCTCCGCTTCACGACCTCGCACCCTTCGCACATGACCGACGACGTGGCGCGAGCGTTCGGCGACCTTCCAAAGGTGTGCCCGTACATTCATCTGCCCGTGCAGTCGGGCTCCGACGCGATCCTCGAGTCGATGCGGCGCGGGTACACCGCCGGTCAGTATCGGGAGATCGTCTCGCGCCTCCGGTCGTATCGGCCGGGGCTGGCGGTTTCGAGCGACGTCATCGTGGGCTACCCGGGGGAGACCGACGCCGACTTCCAGGCCACGGTCGACCTCGTGGACCAGATCGGGTTCACTGGCCTCTTCCTCTTCGCCTACTCGCCCCGGCCTGGCACCACGGCGTTGCGCCTCGTCGACGACGTGCCCGAGGCAGAGAAGCTGCGTCGCGTGCAGGTCCTCAACGCCCATCAGCAGCGGCTTCAGGCGGCGCAGAACGCAACCCGCGTGGGAGGCATCGAGGACGTCCTGCTCGACACCGTTTCCAAGGCAGGGCTCAGTGGCCGCACGCCCGACTTCCGGATCGTCCACATCGAGGGGCCCCCGGAGTGGCTGGGCAGACGCCTCCCGGTCGAGATCCTTCGGGCCGGTCCCAACTCGCTGGTCGGCCGGCCGACAAGCGTGACAACCGACTCATTGACAGCGGTTTCCGGCGTTCCTATATTCTGATCATCCGGAACGGATTCGGAGGGGGGTGGGGTTGGAGATCGAGATGACGATCAAGGCGTTGATGATCGACCCGCTCACCAACATGCCGATCGTCGTCCTCCACGACCCGGAGGGCCAGCGGATCCTGCCGATCTGGGTGGGGATTTTCGAGGCGAACGCCATCGCCCTCGAGATCGAGAACGTGGAAACCCCACGACCGATGACCCACGACCTGCTCAAGAAAATCGTGGATGAGCTCGGGGGAGTCGTCGAGCGCATCGTGGTCTGCGAGCTGAAGGAGAACACGTTCTACGCGTCGATCCACATGGAGACTCCGCGAGGCGCCGTCGTAATCGACGCCCGGCCCTCCGATGCGATCGCGCTGGCCCTGCGCACTCAGGCGCCGATCTTCGTGGACGAGGGCGTCATCCAGAGCGCCCGCTCCGTCGAGAAGAGCCTTGATCCAATGGACATCAGCCGGGTGCAGAAGTGGCTGGAAGAGCTCTCCGAGGACGCGCTCGGAAAATACAAGATGTAGCAGCCGGACCCCCTCCAACCCCTACCTGTCCTACATTCACCTTGACCCGGGGACGACGGATCACCTAAGATCCGCCGCGTCTGGCATTCGCTCTCGTCTTCTGCAGTTCGGGGGTTCCTTGATCGTCATCGCCATCGCCAACCAGAAGGGCGGCGTCGGCAAGACCACCACGGCCATCAACCTCGCGGCCGCGCTGGCACAGCGCGGTCGCAACACGCTGCTCGTCGACCTGGATCCCCAGGCGAACTCGTCCATGAGCTACCTGGACGTGCGCGGCCTCGAGGGGTCGATGTACGACGTGCTGGCCGCCGGACGGGCGATCGCCGAGGTGGTGAAAGCCACCAACGTGCCCCACTTGGAGGTGG
>JANNUK010000432.1:0-2631 GCA_031395155.1 Chloroflexota bacterium
GCGCTCGACAGGCAGTACGCCTCCTGGTGAGCGAGTGCCCGCTCTGCCGGGCGCACTTCGGCGAAGCAGCGGTGGCGACGATCAGGGCTGGTCGAGCGGGCGTCGCGGTCGTCCTCGAACGCCACGAACGGGCACGCCGGAGAGCCATCGACAATGGGCAACCCGCGGTCGGTCATCGAGCCGATGATACGCGTCCCGGCGCTCCGTCGAGCCGCCGCGGACCATCGAGCCCCGTGCGCCGGTACTGTTGGGTGGACTCCAGAGTGGTTCGCAGGTGGCATGATGGAGACCGCGTTTCTGGAGGATTTCATGCGTACCCCCGCCCGCCGACCCGTGCGATCGTCCCTGTTCGCCGTCGCATTCGGACTGCTGGCGGCCGTCGCCGGATGGTTCCCGGCCACCGACTTTCCGGCCACCGACTGGGCACGCCCGATCGCCGACGCGTCGGTCGTAGGCCTCGCCGAATCGACCCGGGGATTCCAGCCCGCCGGGACGCCCGCAGCGCCGCTCACCCCAGGGCAGATGGCTTCGCGCCTGTCGCACGAGGTGTACGGCTACCTGCCGTACTGGGAACTCAACAGCACCGTCAATGACTACCTGCGTTACGACCTGCTGACGGACATCGCCCTGTTTTCGATCGGGGTGACGTCCAGCGGCGCGCTCGACCCCGGCGGGACCGGCTATCCGACCGTGACCGGCAGCACGGCGACGACGATCATCAACAATGCCCACGCCGCGGGTGTCCGCGTGGACATGACCTTCACCTCCTTCGGCCTGGCCAAGAACTCGGCGTTCTTCAAGGACCCTGCCGCCCAGGCCACGGCGATCGCTCAGTTCGCCGACTTGATCGCCGCCCGCGGCCTGGACGGCGTCAACGTCGACGTCGAGCTCCTCAACAACGAGGACTTCGCGGCGTACGGCGCATTCGTCGGCCAGCTCCGCGCGGCGCTCCAGGTCGCGAATCCGGTGGCTCGCGTGTCGGTCGCCACGAACGGATCGCTGTCGGGCGCGGGCATGGCGGCGGTGGCCCTCGCCAACGGGGCCGACCGGGTCTTCATCATGGGCTACAACTACCGCACGGCCGGGACCAGCCCTGCGGGCGGCGTCGCGCCGCTCGCCCGTACCGACGGCGGCAAGAGCCTGACGACGACCCTCGACCTCTATGCGGCAAACGGCGTGCCGGCGAATCGCATCCAGCTCGGCCTGGGCCTCTACGGCCGCACGTGGCCGACCGTCTCGAGTGACCTCCATGCCGCGACGACCGGCCCCGGGCCGGCGTGGTTCCCCAAGACGGGGCTCTCGAGCATCCCGGCCGGCGCGATCATGGGCTACGACACGGTCGAACAGGTGCCCTGGTTCGCGTTCCAGGATGCGCTGACCGGCGCGTGGAGCCAGACCTACTACGACGACCCGACGAGCCTGCGGGCCAAGTACGCCTTCGCGGCCGGGCGGGGCCTCGCAGGGGTCGGCCTGTGGGCCCTGGGCTACGATCGGGGGCAGCCCGGGTACTGGGAAGCAATCGCCGGCTCGTTCGGCGCGATCCGTGTCGCCGGCGCCGACCGCTTCGCGACGGCCGCGGCCGTCAGCGCCAACGCGATGGCCCCGGGCGTGGACACGGTCTACGTCGCGACCGGGCTGAACTACCCGGACGCCCTGGCCGCCGCCGCGCTCGCCGGACGCGTGGGCGCCCCGGTCCTGCTGGTGCACCCGCTGGTCGTGCCTGCGGCGACCGCTGCCGAGCTTGCTCGCTTGCAGCCGCGGCGGATTGTCGTCCTCGGCGGCGCCGCCGTCGTGTCCGATGCCGTATTCGGCGCGCTCGGCGCGAGCGCTGCGGAAGGGGCCATCCGGATCGCCGGTGCCAATCGTTACGAGACGGCCGCCGCCGCGTCCCAGGCCGCGTATCCCGGCGGTGCCCCCGTCGCCTACCTCGTGAGCGGCCGCGCGTTCCCCGATGCCGTATCCGCCGCTCCCGCCGCCGCGCGCGATGGCGGGCCCGTCCTGCTGACCGATCCCCTCACCCTGTCGGGCCCGACGGCGACGGAGCTGGCGCGACTCGCGCCCTCCCGTGTGGTCATCGTCGGCGGGGACGCCGCCGTGTTCCCTGCCGCGGCAGCCCAGGTGGGCGCGCTCCTGCCGTCGGCGACCATCGAACGCCTCGCCGGGGCCGATCGCTATGCCACGTCGGCGGCGGTCGCCGCGACGTTTGCGGCGGGCGTTCCAGTCGTCTACGTGGCGACCGGGGCAAACTTCCCGGATGCCCTCGCGGGGGCGTCGGCCGCCGGAGCGCGCGGCGGGCCCATCGTGCTGACGGCCGGCGGTACACTGCCGGCGCCGGCTGCGTCGGTGCTCACCTACCTCCTGCCGCGGCATGCCGTGATCGTGGGCGGCACGGCGGTGGTCAGCGACGCCGTCCTCGTCGCCGTCCGCGGCTTCCTCGGCCGACTCTGACGGTGGCGTACTCCGGCGACACGGCATCTGCGATACCGCACAGGGAGGACGTGATGGACTTCAACAGCATCCTCGTCGGATCATCTGGAACATCGAGAGCGGCGACGTGGCGGCCGACTTCGAGCGGTTCAAGGCCGCCGGCGCGATCGTCATCGCCGAACCGTATGGCTTCGAGGGCCAGCC
>JANNUK010000442.1:0-6966 GCA_031395155.1 Chloroflexota bacterium
TTGGCGGCTGCCTTCGGCACACGGGGTCGAACGGCCCGGATGCGCGTCGGCGCCGCTTCTGGATCGGGTGCGTCGCCCGCGGTAGCGGGCGTGGGAGTGTCGGCCATGGGAGACCTCGTCGAACGTCGGCCCGCTGGCCACGGGACTCGGACGACGTCGCGGACAGCCTACCGCGGGGCCGCCTGCCGTGTCGTGGGCCGGCCCGGGTCCGACGCATCGACGATGCCTCGGCTATCCTGCGCCGCGACGATGAGCGACCCAGACGAGCGACCGCGACCACGGCTTGCCCTTCCCAATGTTGGCGCTTCGCTCGGCGTCCGGATCGCCCTGCTCGCGGTCGTCGGCGTGGCCGTCGCCGCCATCGCCGCCAACCTCATCGCGGCGGTGGACGGCTCACCGATCGGTTCCGGCACGGCGCTGTCGTCTGCCTCTCCGACGCCCGTCGCCAAGGATGCCCCGACGCCCACGCCCGTCCCGACCCCCGCGCCGACGCCCACGCCAGCACCCACGCCCGTCCCGACCCCCGAACCGACCCCGGTCCTCGTGCCGGCGCCGCTGACCGGCGTCCTCGTCGCACCTGAAGCGGCCGCCTACCTGCCGCTCGCGGTCATGATCGACGATCACTCGGCCGCGCGGCCGCAGTCCGGGCTGTCCGAGGCGTCGGTGGTGTGGCAGGCCCCGGCCGAGGGCGGTATCCCGCGCTACATGGCCGTCTTCCAGGAAACGCCTCCGACGCTTGTCGGCCCCATCCGCAGCGCGCGCTACTACTACATCGCGTGGGCCGCCGAGTTGCGGGCGCTCTACGTCCACGTTGGGGGATCGCCGCAGTCGTTGGCGACGCTTGCGTCCAAGGGACGCGGACAGCTCGTGTACAACGCGGACGAGTTCCGCTGGGGCGGACGCCTCATCTGGAGGATCAAGGAGCGGCCGGCACCGCACAACACCTACAGCGACGGCGCCCACCTCCGCGAACTGGCGACGGCGCTGGGGGCCACCGACGGCCCGATCGAGCCGGCCTGGACGTTCGCGCCAGATGCACCCCTTGAGCAGCGACCCGACGGCGGCTCGATCACGTTCTCCTATTCAACCAGCAAGATCGAATACGCCTACGACGCGCGGGCCAATGCCTATGTCCGCTCGGTGACGAAGGAATCGCCGCAGGTCGATGCGGCCTCGGGTACGACCATCGCACCGAAGAACGTGATCGTCATGCTCATGTCGTTCGGTCCTCTCGACGACGGCCATCCCGACAAGAAGCGCCTCGAGGCCGACGTCATCGGGTCCGGCGCCGCGTGGATCGCCACAAACGGCCGAACGGTGCAGGGCACCTGGAAGAAGACGGCCCTGACCGAACCGACGCGGTTCTTCGATGCCGCGGGCAACCCGGTCACACTCACGGTCGGCCAGACGTTCATCAACGTCATGGCGCGCGGTTCGAAGGTGACGGTGAAGGACGGAATCGTGCCGGCCTGGCCCCGACCGATCGCGATCGAGGGGGCCGGCGCCCTCTGATCTCAGACGCCGGCTCGACCCACGGTGGCGTACACGGCACGGGTCTCCCGAGCGACGTCGTCCCATGATCGAGCGGTCGCAAGCGACCGATCCAGGGCGATCCCCGCCAGTCGGGTGTGGGCGTCGTCGTCGGTGACGATCGTCGAGATGGCCACTGCGAGCCGCTGTGGATCGCAGGGCTCGACGAGAATCCCGGCCGATCCCACGATCTCCGGCAACACGCCGGCAGACGACGCGATGACGGGCACGCCGGCAGCGATCGCCTCGATCGCCGGAAGACCGGCCGCCTCGGACAGCACCGGCAGGACGACGGCACGGGCCCCGCGCACGAGCGCCGCAAGCCGGCGCGGTTCGAGTGCCGGGGTGTAGGCGAGCGCGTCACCGACTCCTTGCCGGGCGGCCGCCCGGGCGACGGCGGCGCGATCGTCCGGAGAGGCGCCCACGAGCACGACGCGGGGCGGCCACGGATCGTCCGCCGGCAGCGTCGATGGGCGGCCGGCCCCGGCCAGCTCTGCCAGGGCGGCGAGCAGCGTCGCGAGATCCTGGCGGGCGTCGAACCGGCCCGGGTACACGAGATAGCGGCGGGACAGGCCGAGGCGGCGCGCCTCCGCGATCGACTCAGGCGGCGACTCACCGCGAGCAACGGGCGCAGACGCGGATCCACGCTCCGCGGCGAAGGCGGCGCGCGGGGCGAGCGGCACGACGTGGATCCGGCCGCGCCGCAGGTGGAGCAGTCGGCGGGCCTCGGACGCGGCCGCGGCGCTCCCGACGATCACGGCCGCGGCGTCGCGCAGCAGGCCCGCGCGAAGCCGCTGCCCGATCCTGGCCGAAGCGCCGCGCTGGAACGTCTCGGGTCGCTCCCAGGGCGCGAGATCGAGGAGGGTGGCGATAACCGGAATCCGCGAGAACGCCGGCACCGCGCCACCGAGGGCGTGGTGGACGGCCCCGGCGGCCCCTCCCCGCTCAGCGCGCCACGCGGCCCCCACCGCCGCGCCGCCGACGAGAAACGGATCCACGGTGAGCGATCCGGATCGAAGGATACGCGTCGGCGGCAGGAGGCGGCGCCCGATCACCTCGATGCCGGTCAGCTCAAGGGTCGGGTCGGGAAGGTCGGAGCGGAGCAGGAAGACGAAGGATTCGCCTTCCTGGGGGGACCGCGCGAACGCGGCCAGCAGCTCACCGAGGTAGATCGCCGACGTCGGCGCCCGATCCGCCTCCTGGAGCGACCGGGCGTCGAGCACGACGCGCATTCCGGCGATCGTCGGCTGTTCCGGCTCGAGGCGCCGTGGGTCGGTCATCGCGGCAGGGCCCGTCCCTTCGAAGCGCTCAGCGCGGGGCTCCCCGTACCCGCCGACCGATCGCCTGCGTCCAGGCCTCGAGGCGGAGCTGGACAACGACGAGGAGCGACTCGACGACGATCCTCCGGGACATCTTCGACTGGCCGACCCGACGATCGCGGAAGGTGATCGGAATCTCCACGGGCCGGGCGCCGGCGCCGATCGCGCGGTAGGTCATCTCGATCTGGAACACATAGCCGCCGGCTCTCACCGGCCGCCCGAGAAGTCCGGCCAGGGTGTCGGCCCGCCATGCCTTGAAGCCGCCCGTGAGGTCGTTGGCGGGGAGCTGCAGCACGAACCGCGCAAAGAGGCTGCCACCGCGCGAGACCGCGCGCCGCCCGATCCCCCAATCGAGGACCCGACCACCGGAAACGTAGCGCGAGCCCAGCACGAAATCGGCCGAGCCGCTCGTGATCGGTGCGATGAGCCTCGGGAGATCCGCCGGATCGTGCGACCAATCCGCGTCCATCTGGACGATGACTCGCGCGCGCGCGCCGAGCGCCATCCGAAAGCCGTCGACGTACGCGCGGCCGAGGCCCTCCTTGGCGGACCGATGGAGGACCCGAACCCGCGGCTCTTGCGCGGACAGCTCGTCGGCCAGGGGACCGGTGCCGTCGGGCGAGGCGTCGTCGACGATGAGGAGCGTCGCGCCGGGGAGAGCCTCGAGGATCGCGGCCGCGATGCCGGCGACGTTGTCCGCCTCGTTGTACGTGGGCACGATCACCCATGCGCCCTCTCCGTCGGGCGGTTTGTTCGCGGACGGTACCTCGGTGTTCACGCGCGTGCCTCCCCTCGGAGGCGCGCGACGAGGTCGATCAGGTTGGCATTGGCCCGATCGCGCTCGGACAGGATCGGGCCGTCGGTTACGAGCATTTCCCGCGGCCAGGGCACGGCTGCACTGGGATCGTCCCAGGCGAAGCCGAGTTCGTCCGCCCCGTCGTACTCGTTGGTCACGAGATAGAGCATCTCCAGGGCTTCAAGGGCGAGGAAGCCGTGGGCGACACCCGCCGGGATGACGACTGACTGATCAGCCTCGAGCACGGCCGTGGCCACGACCGGACGCGGGGCCCCCTCGAGCATCGGACGAACATCCACGAGGGCCACGAACGCCCGCCCGGACCCAACGATCCAGTAGTCGAGCTGCCGGCGATGGACGTGCAGGCCGCGCAGGACGCCGGCGGCCGAGGCGGACAGGTTGGCCTGCACGAACGCGCCGGGGGTTCCGTCCGCTGCGCCGGTCAGCTCGGGTCCGAGCGGTCCGAGCGCCGACGCCCGCCACAACTCGCGGAAGGATCCACGGGCGTCGCCGTGACGAGTGACGGCGCCGAACTGGACGCCCGGGATCTCGGTGGATCCGCCGCCGGTCACGAGATGGCCGCTCCGGACGGAAGCGATCGGCGCTCCGCGAGATCGTCGGCCAGTGCCTCGAGCCATGGTCGCATCGGGATTCCCGACGGCAGCGGCGTTGGTTCCAGGACGCCCCAACGCGGGGGAGGCGACGGGCGCTCCCAGGTGCTGCCCGGAACCTCCTCGATGTCGACCTGGATCCCGCGGCGGTTGAGCAGCTCCCGGGCCCAGCCGGCACGGGAGACGGTGCCGCCGTTCACGAGATGGTGGATTCCGGCCACGGCGTCCGCGGCAATGAGCTCCACGATCGCGTCGGCAAGATCGCCGGTTCGCGTCGGCGTACCGACCTCGTCGGCGACCAGGCGCAACTGCTGTCCGGCCGATCGTGCCCGCTCCGCCGCGCGCACGATCTTGTCGGGAAAGTCGTTCCCGGGCGGTCCGTACAGCCAGGCCGTGCGGACGATACCGAGAGCGGATCGTCCGACCTCCGCGTACGCATCCAGTGCGGCCCGCTCCCCCGCGAGCTTCGACGCACCGTAGGCGTTGATCGGCCGGGTCTCGTCGGCTGGTCGGTAGCCCAGGCCGTCGACGCGGGCGCCGTCGAAGACCTCGTTGGTGGAGATGAGCACGAAGTCCACGCCCAGGGCGGCGGCGGCGGCCGCGATCGTGGCGACGGCGGTCCCGTTCAGGCGGAGTGCGCGCTCGGGGTCGAGGGCGCAGGCGTCCACGTCGGTCCACGCGGCCGCGTGGACGAGGACGTCGACCCGGTCCGCCGCGAGGAGGCCCGAGATCGACTCGGGCCGCTCCAGGTCCAGCTCGGCGCGGGTCCAGGCGATGGGTCCGGACGGACCGCTGAACGGGGCATCGGCAAGCGCGGCAACGAGGGCCCGACCGAGCCGGCCCCCGGCTCCGGAGACGGCAACGCGCATGATCAGGCCTCGCGCGAGGCGGCCAGCCTCGCCGAGTACTGGCGCCGGTAGTAGTCGTCCCACTCGCCGGAGCGTGCCTCGCGCCACCAGGCGTCGTTGTCCCGGAACCAGTCCACCGTTTCGGCGATCCCGGTCGCGAAGTCGGTCCGGTTGCGCCACCCGAGGCCCTCGAGGTGCGTCCCATCAAGCGCATAGCGGCGATCGTGACCGGGCCGGTCCTCGACCGTCCGCACGAGCGACCATGGCTTCCCGAGGCGCTCGAGGATTGCCGCGACGACGGCGCGATTCGTCAACTGGGCCTCGCCGGGCAAGTTGTAGGCCTCGCCCGATTCGCCATGGTGCAGGACGTGGTCGACCGCCCCGGCGTGATCGGACACATACAGCCAGTCGCGCTCCTGGAGGCCGTCACCGTAGAGCGGCAGGGGCTGGTCGTCGATCGCATTCGTGACGAACAGCGGGATCAGCTTTTCGGGGTACTGGTACGGACCGTAGGTGTTCGAGCCGCGGGTGATGACGACGTCCGTCCCATACGTCACGTGATAGCTCATGGCCAGCAGCTCGCCCGCGGCCTTGGCCGCTGAGTAGGGCGAGCGTGGCGCCAGCGCATCGGACTCGCGCGACCGGCCCTCGTGAACCGAGCCGTAGACCTCGTCGGTCGAGACCTGCAGGAAGCGAGGGGCGCTCGATCGGGCACCGGACGTTGCGCGATCGGCCTCGCGACGGACGGCCTCAAGCAGCACATGAACCCCGATGACCCCTGTCGAGAGGAATGCCTCGGGGTCCAGGATCGACCGATCGACATGCGACTCGGCAGCAAAGTTCAGGACGGCGTCGGCCTCCGCGACCAGCGGGTCGACCACGGTCGGGTCGACGATGTCGCCTTGAACGAAGCGGAGCCGGGCGGCCTGCTCCGGGTCGTCTTCGACCGGGGCCAGGTTGGCCCGGCGGCCGGCGTACGTGAGCTTGTCGAGGACCGTGATCCGGGTTCCATCGCGGCGGCCGAGGACGTCACGGACAAACGCCGACCCAATGAACCCGGCCCCACCCGTGACGAGGAGGTGGGGAGCCGCTCCGATCCGATCCGGAGCGGCGTTCACGGCTGTCGCTGGGCGGGAGCGGCGAGTCGGCCGGCGGCGTCGTCGGTGGCAGCGAGCTCGGCGGCCCGGAGCAAGGACGGGACGGTCCCGGCGTCGGTCCAGTGCCCTTCGTAGACCTGGGTGAAGAGGCGATCGCCGGGAATGTAGTGGTTCAGCAGTTCAGTGACCTCGAGCTCACCGCGGGCCGATGGCACCAGCCGGCCGACGACGTCGAAGGCGTCGGGCCGCAGGAAGTAGACCCCGATCGGGATCAGGTTGCTCTTGGGCGTCGCCGGCTTCTCCTCGAAGCCGACCAGACGCCCGTCGGCGTCGAACTCGGCCACGCCGAATCGCTCCGGGTCGGGCACCTCATGGAGCAGCGTGCCGGCCCCCCATGGGCCGGTTTCGAACGTCTCGGCGATCGAGCGCAACGGATCGCCGCGCAGGATGTTGTCGCCGAGGATCGTGCAGAACGCGTCGTCACCAACGAAGTCGCGCGCAAGGCCGATCGCATCGGCGATGCCGTGGGCCCCGCGCTGGAAGCGGTACGTCAGATCGAGGCCGAAGTCCGAGCCGTCACCGAGCAGCTCGACGATGTCGCCGACGCTCTTCCCGCCGACCACCACCATGGTCTCGCGGATGCCCATCGCGGCCAGGGTCTCGATGGGGTAGTAGATCATCGGCCGGTCGTAGATCGGCAACAGGTGCTTGTTCGTGACGACGGTGAGCGGGTACAGCCGGGTGGCGGTACCCCCGGCAAGAACG
>JANNUK010000467.1:0-2597 GCA_031395155.1 Chloroflexota bacterium
ACCACTCGAGGAGGCGCGGGTACGGTCGATCTGGCGTGGTCGGTGCGTTCATGCTGCGCCCTCCTGAGCCGCGTTCGTACCCGCCATCGTGGGCTCGACGGTGGCGTCGCACATCGGCCATTGGGCGTACCAGCCGGGTGCCGAACGGCCCGACACGCTCGCCGAGCGCCGATGGCGCGTTCAAGAGCGCTGTCGCGCTGAGGCCTTCGGTGGCCAGCCGGCACCCGCCGGCGGGTGCCACGTCCAGCCCGCCCGGAGATCGGGTCGCGGTACGCCGAATCGCTGCGACCGCAACCCGGCCGCGCATCGCGGCGTCAAGGCGGTATGAAGACCCTGCTGCGATCCCTGGCGCTCGTCGCCATGCTCACGCTCGTCCTGGGTGCCTGCGGCACCATCGTCCCGAAGCCCCCCCTGGACGGGCGCACGTTCCTCTCTGTCGACGTGACCCAGGACGGGGCCATCCGCCCACTCCTCTCAGGCACCAGCATCTCGCTCCGCTTCGAGGATGGCCGGATCGGCGCCTCGGCCGGCTGCAACACCATGGGTGGCACGTACACGATGGACGGTGACCGGATCCGGATCGATGGCGCCGGCATGACCCAGATGGGCTGCGACCAGGAGCGCCACGACCAGGACAGTTGGCTGTTCGGGTTCCTCGGCTCCGGCCCGCGGTCCACGCTGTCCGGCAACGACCTCGTCCTCACGAGCGGCGGGACCACGATCAAGCTCGTCGACCGCGAGGTCGCCGAGCCGGACCTTCCGCTCGTCCGCACCACCTGGACCGTCACCACCATCTTCGCCGGCGGGACGGCGTCCAGCCTCCCTGCCGAGGTCGTCGCCTCGCTCGAGTTCACCGCCGATGGGCGGGTCAGCGTCCAGGCCGGCTGCAACAGCGGCGGGGGGACGTACCGAGTGGACGGCTCGACGCTCCGCTTCAGCGAACTCGGCATGACGAAACGCGCGTGCGACGGCCCGCCGGGCCAGATGGAGGCCGCGGTGCGCGCGGTCCTGGCGGCCGATGCGGTCGCGTTCGCGATCGACGCGAATACCCTGACCCTGATGGCCGGCGATCATGGACTCGGGCTGACGGGCGGCTGAGCCACGGCTGCCCGGGCGCCGCTCCTTCTGATCGCGGGCGCGAAGGATCGCATCGTGCCCGCCGCCCTGAACCGCCGGAACTATCGGAAATACGGCGGTTCGACGGCGGTCACCGACTATCGCGAGTTCGCCGATCGAACCCACTGGATCATCGCCCAGCCGGGCTGGCAGGAGGTCGCCGAGCATGTCAGCGGCTGGCTGGCCGGGTCGGGGTCGCCGCAGATGACTTTTGGCCCTGTGGGCCGCGGGCGGATAGACATAGCCTTGACACGTGGACATCCTGGTGATCCTGAACGACCCCCCGTACGGCACGGAGCGCTCCTACAACGGCCTCCGTCTCGCGCTCGGCCTGGCGAAGCAGCCCGAGGTCGAACTGCGCGTCTTCATGATGGCCGATGCCGTGCGCTGCGCGCAGCGCGGCCAGCAGACCCCCGAGGGCTACTACAACATCGAGCGGATGCTCACCGGGCTCAGGGTCAAGAAGGTTCCCATCGGTGCCTGCGGGACGTGCATGGATGCCCGCGGCATGGGCGACGAAGCGCTCATCGAGGGCGCCCACCGCTCGTCGATGGCGGAGCTCACCGCGTGGACCCTGTGGGCTGACAAGGTCGTCAGCTTCTAGACGGCAGCGTTTTCGAGAGGAGGCCGACCATGGCGACAGTGCTGGTCCTGGGTGGCGGCATCGGTGGAGCCGCTGCGGCGAATGCGCTCCGCGAACGCCTGGGCGAGCGACACCGGATCGTCGTCGTCGATCGCGATGCCGACCAGGTCTTCGCACCGTCGCTCCTGTGGCTGATGGTCGGGCAGCGCCGGCCGGCCGCCATCTCACGTCCGCTGGCGAAGATGCTCCGGCCCGGGATCGAGATCGTGCGGAGCCATGTTCGCGAGCTCGACCCGGTCACGCGGCGGGTGACCACCGACGCCGGTGAGCTGATCGGCGATGCGGTCGTGATCGCCCTCGGCGCGGAGCTTGCCCCGGAGGCGATCCCGGGCTACGCCGACGCCGCCCACGACTTCTTCACGCTCGAGGGGGCGGGGCAGTTCGCGGCCGCGCTCAGCCGCTTCTCCGGCGGCCGCATCGTCGTGGCCGTCAGTGCATTGCCCTTCAAGTGCCCGGCGGCTCCCTACGAGGCCGCCTTCCTCATTGACGCCGACCTGCGGCGACGAGGCCTGCGCGACCGGACCACGATCGAGCTCCACACGCCCGAGCCTGCGCCAATGCCCGTCGCCGGAGCGGTGCTCGGCCGGGCCGTGGTCGACCTCCTCACCGAGCGCGGTATCGGCTACTTCCCCGGGCATCCGATCCAGGGCTTCGACGCCGCCGCGCGCCAGATCTCGTTCACGGACGGGTCGGCCGTCGGCTACGACCTGCTGGCGGCGGTCCCGCCCCATCGTCCACCGGCCGCGGTCGCCGGTTCCGGCCTGACCAATCCGGGGGGCTGGGTCCCGGTCGACCGCGAAACGCTCGAGACGAGCGCGCCGGAGGTCTTCGCCATCGG
>JANNUK010000502.1:0-2424 GCA_031395155.1 Chloroflexota bacterium
GACGACGGACCTCGCGGGTGAACTCGGTGACCTGTGGCTCCAGATCGTGCTGCACGCCCAGTTGGCGGCCGAGGCGGGGGTCTTCGACCTCGCCGACGTCCAGGCTGCGATCGCGCGCAAGATCGTCCGCCGCCACCCGCACGTGTTCGGCGACGCGGTCGCCCGGACCTCTGCCGACGTGAACCGGCAATGGGAGCGGATCAAGGCCGATGAGCGGGCTGAAGCGCGGGCCGAGGAGCGGGCCGCGGACGGGGAGAACGGCGCAGCCCCGCGCGGCGCTCTCGATGGGATCGCCCGATCGATGCCGGCCCTCGCGGCCAGCCAGGAGATGCAGGAGCGGGCGTCCGCGCTCGGCTACGACTGGCCGTCGATCGACGGCATCCTCGACAAGGTCGCCGAGGAGCTGGGCGAATTGGCCCGCGCCGACAGCGCGGTCGATCGCGAGGAGGAGTTCGGCGACCTGCTCATGGTGATCGCGAACGTCGGCCGCCGGCTCGGGATCGAGACCGAGGCCGCGCTGCGCCGCGCCAACGACAAGTTTCGGACCCGCTTCGCCTCGGTCGAGCGCCAGGCGGCCGCGCGCGGCGTGGCCCTGCGCGACCTCGACTTCGCCGAGCTGGACCGGATGTGGGACCAGGCCAAGACCGAAGGAGCGGCCGACGCGGCCGCCGCCCGAACAGCGGCCGACGCCGCACAGACAGCGGCCGACGCCGCAAAGGAGATCGCACGATGACCCTGGGCAACCGGCCGCCGACCGTTCGCAGTGACGGCCGCGGCCCGACCGACCTCCGCCCGCTCATGTTCACCCTCGGAGTCCAGAAATGGGCCGAGGGCTCGTGTGTCGTGCGCTTCGGCGACACGCAGGTGCTGTGCGCGGCCACGATCGAGGATCGCGTCCCGCCGCACCTCCGGGGCAAGGGCACCGGCTGGGTGACCGCCGAGTATTCGATGCTGCCCCGAGCCACCGCGGAGCGCTCGCAGCGCGAATCGGCCAAGGGCAAGATCGGCGGCCGCACCCACGAGATCCAGCGGCTCATCGGCCGCTCGCTGCGCGGCGTGGTCGACCTTGGGAAGCTCGGCGAACGCACCGTCACCGTCGACTGCGACGTCCTCCAGGCCGACGGCGGCACCCGGACGGCATCGGTCACCGGCGGTTACGTGGCCCTCGCGGCCGCACTCATCACGTACGGCATGGAGCGCCTCCTCGTTTCGAAGATCGCCGCGGTCAGCGTCGGCATCGTCGACGGCATAGACCTGCTCGATCTCGACTACTCGGAGGACTCGCGGGCCGAGGTCGATTTCAACGTCGTCGGCACCGACGCCGGGACGTATGTCGAGCTCCAGGGAACCGCCGAGGGCCGTCCGTTCGACCGGCCGCGCGTCGACGCCCTGCTCGACCTGGCCAACGTCGGCCTCGAGCGCCTGTTCGCGGCCCAGGCCGAGGCACTTGCCGGGGTACGACGCTGACGAGGCCGCCCGCCGCGGTCGGTTCGGCCCGCCCGCGCCTCGTCGTGGCGACGCGCTCGGCGCACAAGCTGGGCGAGCTGCGCGACCTCCTCCACCTCGAACGCGGCGAGCTGGTCTCGCTCGATGACCTGGGAGTCAACGGGGAACCCGACGAGACCGGCGCGACGTTCGAGACGAACGCCCGGATCAAGGCGCGCTTCGCCGCGGCCGCAACCGGGCTGCCGGCGCTCGCCGACGACTCCGGTCTCGAGGTGGACGCGCTCGGCGGCGGTCCCGGGGTTCGTACCCGGCGCTACGCCGGCGAGCAGGCGACTGATGCCGACAACAACGTGAAACTCCTGGGCGAACTCGGCGGCCTGCCTCCGGAACGACGCGGCGCCCGCTACGTCTGCGCGCTCGCCCTGGCGCTGCCGGCGCAGTCCGGGCCGCGCGGCGCGCCGCGGATTGTCGTCCGCCGCGGAACCGTGCGCGGGAGGATCGCCGACGGCCTCCGCGGGTCGGGCGGGTTTGGGTATGACCCGTTGTTCGAGCCGGAAGGGGAGCCGGTCGGTGGGAGAACCTTCGGCCAGTGGACCCCCGCGGAGAAGGGCCGCATCTCGCACCGTGCCCGGGCCGCGCGGCGGATGGCGCGGGTCCTCGCCGACCTCGGGTTCTGACCGACCACCCTGGGATGTGCCCCGCCCTGTTATTCCTCTGGGTAATGAGATTCGGGCATAGCGAGCGTGGCCTTGCACCCAGAACGTCGGAATCGGCGACGCGCCACGCTCGCTGACGCCCGTTCTCATTACCGGGGGTAATAGAGGCAGGCGGACGGCGGGACGGCGGGGTGGACGGGGGCCAGACGGCCTGGGCGGACGGAGGGGCGGACCCCGCCTCGTGGCCGACTGGGCGAACAGCTACGGTGCGCCACTCGGCGCCGGCGCGGTCGGTTCCGGCGTGGGCCATGGGATCGGCGGC
>JANNUK010000514.1:0-12185 GCA_031395155.1 Chloroflexota bacterium
CGTCACTTTCACGGATGACGACCTGCCACTCGACGCCGAGGCGCGGATCGACGAGAGCGCCTGGCTCGGCAGACCGCGGCTCGGTCGAAGGCAGCACGATTGCCGCGTCGGTCGGTGCAACACTCGGGGACACGACCGGACCATCCGATTCGAGAGCCTGGCGGATCACCCCTCCGCCGATGACCGCGCCGGCCAGGCCGGCCGCCAGCAGGAAGCCGAGGCCCAGCATCAGCAGCGGTGAGCGGCCGGTTCGCGCCTCGCCTCGGGCGGCCCTGGCGATGGCAGCGGCGACGCGCGGCGAAGGCGAACGCCGCGGCAACGAACGCAGGCTTGCTGCGTCCGCACGCAGCGACTCAGCCGCCGGCCGGCACCTGTCACAACCCTGGAGGTGCTGGGCCAGCGCTCTGGCATCCGAAGGCCCAAGCGGGAAATCGACTGCCGTCGCGGCCAGGCGCAGGAAGGCATTGTGTTCGCTCATGCCTCTTCCTCCTCTGCCTCGATGAGCTGCCTGAGCCGAAGGCGCGCCCGGCAGAGCAGGACGCGCGTGGCGCCGTCGGTGCGACCGATCGTGGCCGCCACTTCGGCGCCGCTGAAGCCGTGCGCGGCGAGCAACAGGCCCACTCGCGCATCCGGACCGAGGTGACTCAGCAAGCGCTCGAGGTCGCCGTGGCGCTCCTGGCGGAGGATCTGGGTATCAGCTGGCTCACCCGTCTCGCGCTGGACCAGGTGCGACAGCCAGCGTCCGGCGACCGCCCGCCGCCGCGCCCTCGAGACGACCAGGTTCGAGGCGACGCGATAGAGCCAGGGGCGGATGTTGTCCGGCGTGCGCCCGGCCCGTGTCTCGCGGATCAGCTGCAGGAAGGTCTCCTGGAGAATGTCTTCGGCAAGCGCGCGGTCGCGGGTTGCGCTGGTCAGGAAGCCGCAGAGGTCCTCGTGCCACTCGGTGTAGGCTCGGATGACGGCGGCCTCGGCCTGGGCGCCGGGCACCGCCGACCGAACCGGTTCGGTCGCGGGCTCCTCGTAAGGCGCTGCTGCCATTGGCTCCACGGCGGCTAAGACGCCGACTGCCCGGCATCGTTACGTTCCGGCCGGGTTGCCTCCTGGGGGATCAGGGCGGCGGCGCGGGGGTATCGGGCGTGGGCGTGGCCGGCGTCGGCGTGGGAGCCGGCGTGGGAGCCGGCGTGGGTGCCGGCGTGGGTGCCGGGGTCGGGGTCGGGGTCGGACTTGGGGTCGGGCTGGGCGACGGGCTGGGCGATGGGCTTGGTGTCGGCTCGGGACCCTTCGACAGGGCGTAATTGACGCTGATGCCCTTCGTGACGACCAGCCCCGAGCGGGGATCCTGGCTGACCACTGACCCAACCGGCACGATCGGATCGAATACCTCGGAGCGAATCCCGACCAGCAGGCCGCTTGCGAAAATGAGGTTGATTGCCTCGGATTCGGTGCGGTTCTGGAGGTCGGGCACGGTGACCGTCTCGTCGCCCTGGGCCAGGGTCAGCCGAATCTCGCTTCCAACGTCGACCTTGGTCCCCGGCGCCGGATCCTGCGAGAGGACCGTTCCGTCCGGCTTGTCGCTCGGCAGGAAAGCCGCACGGATCACCACGAGCCCGAGATCGCTGGCCTGAGTCTCGACGTCCTCGAAGAGCTTGTCGGCGAAGTTCGGCACCGCGACCTGGGCGACCGGCGTCGTCGTGCCGGGATCCGTGATGAAGCGGACCACGAGGTAACCCACGGCGACGAGAATGGCGATGGCCAGGAACGCGGACACCCAGACCCATGGGCTGGTCCCGGACGGCTCGTCATCGTCGTCGTAGGTCGGACGACGTCGGCCGGCAGGCACCGGACGCGGCGGAGCGTCATCGTCGCGGGCGTAGGCATCGTCGTCGTAGTCGACGCGCCCCGGGTTCGACCTCGCGGTCCCGATCACGCCGGGATCGAACGGCGCCTTGCTGACGGCGGTGTCGTCGGGCTGAGGTGTGCCTCCCGCTGACTCGGACGCGGTCGCCCCGGCGATGGCTCCGACGGCTCCCGCGGCTGCGCCGGCGGCCCCGGCGGCGGCGGTCCCGGCAGCGGCGGCCCCGGCGGAACGAGACACCGGGTCCGAGCCCAGGAACGCGTCGAGGGCCTCAGCCATCGCACCGGCACTTGCAAATCGCTGCAGCGGATCCGGCGCGAGCGCCTTGCGCACGATCGCCTCGAGGACCGGAGGGATGCCGGCGCGAACTGAAGACGGCATCGGGACGGGCCCGGTCAGCCGCGCCATGGCCACCGCGGCGGCCGTATCGCCCTCCCAGGGTCGTCGCCCGGTCAGGAGCTCGAACAGGACGATGCCGAGCGAATAGATGTCGGACGCGGCCGTGGTCTGCTCGCCGCGCGCCTGTTCCGGGCTGAAGTAGTGCACGGAGCCCAGCGTCGTGCCGGGCAGCGTGAGCTGCGCCTCGGCAATTGCGCGGGCAATGCCGAAGTCGGCGACCTTGACCCGGCCGTCGCGGGTGAGCAGGATGTTGCCGGGCTTGACGTCTCGATGAACGAGGCCGCTGGCGTGGGCGGCCGCAAGCGCTCGTGCGGTCTCCGCCGCGATGCGGGCCGTCTGGCGAGGCGACAGTGCCCCGCTCCGACGGATGACCGACGCGACGTCCTCGCCGTCGACGAGTTCCATGACGATGAACGGGCCGGCGTCGTCAGTTCCATAGTCGTAGACGCCGACGATGCTCGGGTGGTTGAGCCCGGCCGCAGCCTGGGCCTCCTGGCGAAAGCGCGATCCGAAGTCCGGGTCTCGCCCGTATTCCGGCCGGAGCACCTTGACCGCGACGTCGCGTTCCAGCTGGGCGTCCCGGGCGCGGAAGATCGTGGCCATCCCGCCCTGCCCAAGCAGTTCGATCAGCCGATACCGTCCGCCGAGGACACTCCCGATCTCCGCCACGTGCGCTCCTTTCCGGCATCGTCCGCCGCCGTCACGGGGACGACCGCGCTCGGCATCGTACCGTACGACGTCACGATGGCTCCGGCCGGCCCTGCCGCACTGGCCGGAGCATCGCAATCGCTCAGCGGCCGCCGGTGAGCCAGCGCCAGACGAGATCGATCGCCTCGAGCGAGCTGATCCCGTCGAAGATCCGTCCGCCGTGGAGTGCCCATTCGTGGATCTCCTTGAGGCCGCCGAGCACAGCGAGTGTCACCAGCAGCCGCCAGCGGTTCCACGTGAATCCGGGCCGGAATCGATGTAATGCGGCCACCGCGAGGAACCAGAACTCGAAGACGTTCGGGAACAGGAGAAGCAGGTCTCGGTTGCCGGTCACCTCGAACAGCACGAAACCGACGGCGCGATACAGGTAGAGCGCAACCGCGACGCGCCGCTCGACGACCTGCCAGCGGAGTGCCACGACGAGGAAGCACGCCATGTAGACCTGGTCGAGCCACTTGTCGAGCGCCTGGTAGTCCGGGATGCCGCCCAGGTCCAGCGTGTCGCGCAGGAGAAGGTCGGACAAGTCGATGAGGATGGCCAGGACGCCGCCCGCGAGCGGCCAGCGTAGGACGGGCAGGGATCCCCCGATCCGGATGACCGCGATGACGAGGACTTCAAGCGTCATCGGGTCGGCCGGCTGTCGGAGGACGACCGGGCGTCGGTCGCTACAACTCGAGAGACTTCAGGTACGCGCGCAGGTCTGGAGCCAGGTCCGGGCGCTGAAGCGCGAGCTCCACCGATGCCTGGAGCCAGCCCATCGTGGTGCCCGCGTCATAGCGGGTCCCCTCGAAGGCGTAGCCGTAGATGCCCTGCTCCTGCATGAGCGCCTCGAGCGCGTCAGTCAGCTGGATCTCGCCCCCCGAGCCGCGTGGCGTCTGCTCCAGCTTGTCGAACACCTTCGGTGTGAGCACGTAGCGCCCGATGATCGCGAGATTCGACGGGGCCTCCCCGGCCGGCGGTTTCTCGACCAGGCGGGTCACCTTGTGGAGCCGCCCGTGGTCGAGCACGTCGTCGCTCGGCTCGGAAGCGATGATTCCGTAGCGGCTCGTGTCCTCGGGCGGGACTTCCATCACCGCCACGACCGACGCGTGGGTCTGGTGGTACACGTGGATCAGCTGTCCAATGCACGGCCGGTCGGAAATCACGACGTCGTCGGGCAGGATCACTGCGAACGGCTCGTGCCCGATCAGGTCCTTGGCCATCAGGACGGCATGGCCGAGGCCCAGCTGCTCTTTCTGTCGAACGTAGGCGATCTGGGCCAGGTCGGAAATCGCACGCACCTGGCGCAGCTTCTCGATCTCGCCCTTCTCCTCGAGCAGGTGCTCAAGCTCGTAGGAGAGGTCGAAATGATCCTCGATCGCACGCTTCTGGCTGCTGGTGACGATGATGACCTGCTCGATCCCGGCCGCAACCGCCTCCTCGACGGCGTACTGGATGATCGGCTTGTCGACAAGCGGCAGCATCTCCTTCGGCTGTGCCTTGGTCGCTGGGAGGAATCGTGTCCCCCAGCCCGCGGCTGGGAATACGGCTTTTCGAACGCGCATCAAACCTGCTGTTAGGGGTGCTGGGTCGCGGCCAGTATACCCTGCGACCTCAGCGCGACCCGGTGGTGCCTTCGGGCGGGAGGCCGCGAACGAAGGTCCGGACCGCCGCCGCGAAGGCGTCTGGCCGGTCGAGATTGACAAGGTGCGTCGCCCACGGGACGACCACGCGGCGCCCGTCCCGGGCCGCGGCGAGGAAGCGGCGCTCCCCCGCCCGAAACACGATGTCCAGTTCGCCATTGAGGAGGAGGACCGGTCCGCCGTAGGCAGCCACAAGGGGGAGAAACCGCCGACCTGTGAGCGAGTTGACGGCCACCGCCCCGGCGCGCGACCAGAACCCGCCGTCCTGTACGGCGCGCGCGACATCCGATGGATAGCGAAGCCGGAAGAACCAGTGGTTCACGAAGTCCAGAGGGCCCAGCGGAGATCGACCGAGGATGAATCCGAGGGCGCGGAATCCAATCGCCCAGAAACCCACGGGGTCCTGGCTGGCCCCGGACAGGACGAGGGCGCGCACCCGCTCGGGATAGCGTGCGGCAACGTCCATGGCGACATAGCCGCCGAGGGATAGCCCGACGAGGGCGGCCCGCCCGCCGCCCTGCTCGTCCACGGCGCTCACGACGCTCGCCACGGCCGCGTCCATGGCGAACGGCACGTCGGACCGTGACCCGTGGCCCGGCAGGTCCACGGCGATGACCCGATACGACGACGCAAGCCGGCGCATGACCGGGCGCCACATCGTCCGGGACAGGCGGGTCCCGTGCACGAAGACGATCGGCGGCGCGTCGGCCGGACCGTCGAGCTCAAGGGTTGCGGTCATCGGTCCTCGGCTGTGTCGATCGCGAGGGCGGCCTCGCTTCCCCCGGCGCTCCCGACTGGCGCCGATCGCGACCCACCGGGTGCGGCACGCTGGAGGACCACCGCGCCAACGAGGATTGCGACCGCACCGAGCGCCTGGATCGGCAACAGGGCCTCCGCCAGCACGATGGCCGCCAGCGTGACCCCCATCGCTGGCTCGGTGAGCATCAGGATTCCGGCGCGCGTGCCGCCAAGGCGGCGGATCCCGATGAGAAACAGCAGTGAGGGGATCGCCGCTCCGAACACGCCGGCAAACACGGTCAACGCGAGCAGCTGCGGGTCGCGCAGCGGGAGAAGCAATCCCTCGACGGGCCCCATGACCAGCGCGGCGCCCACCGCCAGGATCGCCACCGCGCCCAGGATCGAGGTCATTGCCTGGTCGGCAGGGATAGCGCTGTAGCCGTCGCGACTGACCACGACGAACACCGTCTGGATGACGGCCGCGAGGAGGGCAAGCCCGAGGCCGAGCGTGTCGATCCGCAGGGTGCCGGCCGAGCCAAGACCGCCGCCGACCACGGCGAACATGCCGCCGAGCGACAGCACCAGGGCGACGACCTTCGCCCGATCCAGGCGCTCGTGCCCCATCCACACGTCGACGATCGTCACGAGTGCCGGATACAGGTAGAAACCGAGGAGGGCCAGCGCCACGGTCACCCGCTCGAAGGCGAGGAACATCGCCATGTTGAGTCCCCAGGCTGCGACCATCGCAGTCGCCAGGGGCAGCCGGACCGACCGCCCCAGGTCATGGCGCCGGACGAGGGCTCGGCCGCGGGTCAGTCCGATGGCGACGATCGCGCCGATTCCGATGAACCCGAACAGGCCGCGCCACGCGACGAGTGACGCGGGCGCAAGGCCGAGGTCGTAGGCGAGTCGTGACACGATCCCGAGCGTCCCGAACATGGAGCCGGCGAGGATCACCAGGCCGAAGCCAACGAGGTCGGTTGAGCGCTGCACCGAGCCATGCTAGCGAGCGAATGGACGCAGCGCCGGTGCGGCGCCCGGATCGGCGCCCCGGCGGCGGGAGGCTGCCGTCAGCCTCGCGACGACGACCGCGCCGAACCGTCGTCCCGTCCCGGTGTGATCGTCTCGCCGACCGGCTGTTTTCCGCTCGAGGGTTCACGACGAATCCCTCCGAGCCGGATCCCCGTGAAGGGGACACGGATCTGGCGGAACACCTCGACGGAGACGAGGAAGCCGAGCAGCAGGAATACCACGGCTACGAGCTTGGCGATGGCGAAGGGAGCGGTGATCCCGAATCGGTTGAGCGAGTCGCCGGCGCTGGCCACGAACGCGCCGACCGCGATCAGGAGCGTGGCCGGGACGCGGCTGTGCACCTCGCCGCGAACAATGGCCCGGACGGCCCCCGGCAGCGAGGCGACGAAGTTGACGGTCAGGGCAACCGGCGCGATGAGCAGGTTGAAGAGGAACTCGTCGCCGGGCTGATCCGGGTCGAGCGAGTATGGGAGGACCCGCCGCTTCGGCATGAACACGTAGGTCGAGAACAGGGCACCAAAAGCGAGCGCGAATCCTCCGGTGATGTTCATGAACGGTGTGAGCAGGCGAAGCGTCCCGGGGAAGAGATCGGCCTTCGGCTGGCCGGTGGCGAGATCCACGGCGAAGCCGGGGGCAGCGAGCGTGGTGGTTGCCATCAGCCCGATCGACAGAAGCGTCGCTGCCACCACGGCTCCGGCCGCGATGCGCGGCCAGCGCTCGTTCTGAAAGTAGGTCTCAACGGCGACCGCGAGCGCAAGGATGGCCGCGGCGATGAAGTACAGGATCGGGGCACTTCCTGCGTCCGGATAGTCGAACCGACGCTGGGTCAGGAAGGTGAACAGGCCCGCCAGGAACAGCCCGAACGCGAAGGCATACCCGAACCGCGTCCGGTTGAGCAGGAACGCCGTTCCGAGACCCAGCCAGCCCGCCGTCCAGACCGCGCCGGCCAGGTACCACGTCCGATACAGGCCTTCGTTCCAGCCGGCGGCCGCGGCGATCGTCTCGCAGCCCGAGGCGATCCCGAAGAACAACATGCCGATGCCCCAGATCACCTGGAAGGTCCGTCGCCGTTCCCGCCATTGGTCGAACAGTGCGGCGGAAAACACGAATGCGAGAATCGAGGTCAGGGCCGGGATCGCGATCGCAAGGGTCATCGGCGTCAGGATCCGCCCCGCGCCGACTGGTGGGTCGCGATCAGCCGCAGCAGGAGGTGGTCGAGCAGACCCGAAGCGTCGTCGTAGAGTTCGGAGAGGGCGGCCGGATCCAGACCACGACGACCGGCCAGCTGGCCGAGCTCGGCGAGGAATGGGCGCCGTGCTGCAACAAACAGCTCGACCGCGTCCGTCAGGCTGACTCCGGCACCGGCCAGCCGGCGGGCGAGGTCGTCGGTGAGGCCGTCAGCCGCCCCGACCGCGTCGTCTCGCGTGGTCGACGCGCCTCCGGGGGGCGCGTCGAGATACGCCAGCAGGGCCTCCACCAGGAGCCGCCCATCCTGGCGGAACGCCTCGCGATCGGATCCCGCGGCCGCCGTCGCCGCGGAGCTTCCCGACGACCCAGACCGGTAGCTGCGTCGATAGGCGCGTGACATCCGGTCCGGTGTTGCGCCCAGGGACGACATGGAGTCCCTGGGGCCACGACGCCGGCTCGTTGCGAGCCGATCCAGTGCTCGGCGATCGAAGCGACGGTGGCCACCGGGTGTCGTGAACGACACCACGCGCCCGTCGTCGGCCCAGCGCCGAAGCGTGCCGGGATCCACCCCGACGACCCGGCTTGCCGGCCCCAGCGACAACCACTCCCGGCCAGTGGTCCGAGGTGCCTCGGGCAACGCTGCTCCTCCACGTGGTCGCGCGACCGCCCAGTCGCGAAATCTACATAAATCTACGTGTCGATGAAGGCGCGGGCCGGCGGAGAATAGGCGGGCTCCGGCGCGACGTCAAACGCGCTGCTGATTCGACCTGGCAGGCGGTGCCACGACGTCCGCAGCCCCCGAATCCGAGCGATCAGGCGGGGACGAACTCGTGATCGTCGCGGTGGATGCCGTCGCACAGGCCCCAGCGCGGGTCGTCGCCGGGGATCGGCACTGGCCGCATGATCTCGCGGACCGACCCCTTCTGGCAAAACAGGTACCCACGAGCGGCCATCCAGTGGCGGACGTGGCCGGGATCGCCGTGGAACTGGAAGGGTCCCGGGTTGATGGCGGGGCTGCCGGCCCAGGAGGCCGGAACCTCGGTGGCAACAATGTCGAGGATGTTGATCCGCCACGGGGTGCCGTCGATCACCTCGCGACAACCGTCGCAGCGGCGGGCAACGTTGTCGATGACGATCGTCGGGATGCGAATGCCCATGATGTCCATCGGGGCGATGGTAGCAGGGCGCTCGGTGGCCGGCCGCACCTCGCGCTTCGCCCGCGGCGGATCACTCTACCCGGGCGGACCGGGTGGTCGCCCGCGACCCCCGGTCATCGAGCACCGGAACGATGCCTGCGCGTCGGGCTGAACTCGCGGCGCTGCGGCGCTGCGGCGCAGGTGGTGCGAGGTGCTCTGGGCCGGTCGGGTGTAGTGGGGCGACGTTCGTACCATGGCCGAGGCCCCGCGACAGCCATACCTTGAAGCCGTGCGCAACTGCGCGGCGGTCACCTGAACCCCTGGCCGTCCGAGAAGCAGCCGTGTCACCGGCGAGTCCCTCACCGGTCGCGGCCATCGTGGGATGTCATCCGTGGATGAGAGTCTGTCGAGCTGGCCAGCCTGGATGGTCTGGATCGCCGCCGGATACGCGGCGTTCCTGATCGCCATCGCGGTCTACGACGTTCGGCGGCAGCGGATTCCCAATGTCGCCGTCTACCCGGCCATCGCAGTCGCGCTGGTCGTCGCCTTCATCCGTCCGGATGGGCCATGGTGGGGCTACCTCCTCGGCGGGCTCTCGGCCGCCGCCTTCTTCATCGCGACGGGGCGATCAGCCCCGGGGCCATGGGCGGCGGGGATGTCAAGCTGGCGGCGCTCATCGGGTTGGTGGCTGGCTGGCCGGGAGTGCTCGCTGCCGTCTTCGTCGCCTTCGCCGTCGGCGCAGCCGCGGGGCTTCTGCTCATCGCCTTCGGCGGCCTCGGGCGCCGCGACCCGCTGCCGTTCGCTCCGGCCCTCGCCGTGGGTGCGGCCACGGCCGCCCTGGCGGGGCGGCAGGTCGCCGGGCTGCTCTGGCCGGGGATCGCCTGATGACCGACCTGCCCATGCTCGTGGCCGACCCAGCATCAGTGGCCGACCTGGCGTCACCCGAGATTGGCGCCATCCCGCCACGCATGGGCGAGCTCCTGGTGAAGGCGGGCCTGATCACAGGCGGCCAGCTCGATGACGCGCTTGCCGCCCAGCGAGAGCGACGGATGCGTCTCGGCGAAATCCTGCGCGAGGACGGAGTCCTCGACGAAGTCGTGCTGGCCGCAGTGCTCGCCGTCCAGCTCGACACACCGCTCGTCGACCTGCGCGAGCGGCCCAGCGACGACGCCGCGATGCGCGCCCTCGGCGAGAGCGACGCCCGGCGCCTTTGGGTCCTGCCCCTGGCGTTCTCGAGTGACGATGCGAAACTGCTCGTCGCGACGGACGACCCGAGCAACCGCAGTCTGCTGGACGAGGTCGAGCTGATCGTCGGCCGACCGGTTATCCCGTTGCTCTCTCTGCGATCGGAGATCGACGAAGCGATCCGCCATCGCTATCGGGTGACCGGGGACCTGGAAGCACAGGTCAGCGCCTTCACGAGTACGCGACCGACAGCCGCTCATGCTCCGACGCGCACCGTCACTCCCCCTCTCGAGGGGCTGCAGGAAGCGCCCGTCGTCCAGATCGTCAATCTCCTGGTGGCGCAGGCCTTGCGTGACCGGGCGAGCGACCTGCACATCGAGCCGCACGCGAACGGCCTTCGGATCAGGGCCCGCGTCGACGGGATCCTGCGCGAGGTGGCGGAGTTGCCCGCGGAACTGGCGCCCGGCCTCGTGAGCCGCATCAAGATCCTGGCCGAACTCAACATCGTCGAGAAGCAGCGAGCCCAGGACGGCCAGATCTCATTCGACGTCGACGGTCGCAACGTCGACATCAGAGTGGCCACGATGCGGACCATCTGGGGAGAGAAGGTCGTGATGCGGCTGCTCGATCGAGATCGATCGGTCCTGCGCCTCACCCAGCTCGGCGTCCCGGCCGATGTGCGGCCCGCATACCAGCGGCTCCTGGCATCCCGTTATGGGATGGTCATCGTCGCCGGACCGACGGGCAGCGGCAAGACCACGACACTCTATGCGTCGATCAACGAACTCGATCGGGCGGCCCTCAACGTGACCACGATCGAGGACCCTGTCGAGTACACGTTCGAGAACGTCAACCAGACCCAGGTCAACGCGGCGGCGCAGCTCTCGTTCGCCCTCGGCCTGCGGGCCATCCTGCGGCAGGATCCCGACGTCATCCTCGTCGGCGAGATGCGCGACCGGGAGACCGCGGAGATCGCCGTCCAGGCGTCGATGACCGGGCACCTGGTGCTCTCGTCGATGCATGCGACCGATGCGGTCAGCGCCCTCTTCCGGCTGCTGGAGATGGGCATCGAGCCCTTCCTCGTCTCGGCCAGCGTGACCGGCGTCATGGGACAGCGCCTGATGCGGCGTGTCTGCTCGCATTGCCGGATTGAGATCGAGCCGACCGCTGAGGAGCTCGGACTCTATCAAGCGGCCGGACTGGCGGCGATTGGGCATGCCTACCTGGGTCGCGGCTGCACGTATTGCGCCGGGACCGGCTACCTGGACCGGATCGGGGCCTACGAGCTCCTGCGGGTTACCCCCGACATCCGTCGCCTGGTGGCCGCCAACGCCCACTACGACGAGATTCGCACCCAGGCGCTGGCTGATGGGATGGTCCCGATGCGGACCGACGCGCTTCGGAAAGCCGCCGCGGGCGTCACGACGGTGAGCGAAGCCCTGCGAGGAGTGAGCAGCTGATGAGCGCCCTCAGCGGGGTCCACGTTCGCCCGAACCGCGGCAAGGCGAAGCCCAACAAGGGGAGTTCCAGCAAGCCAAACATGCTCGAGCGGATCATCCCGGGGCTGAACTCGATCAAGCGCATCGAACTCGTCCTGTTCAGTCGGATGATGGCAACCTTCATCCGCGCCGGGATCCCGATCCTCGATGGCATCGAGGTCGTCCGGCAGCAGGCCGTCTCAACGCTGTTCCGTCGGACGCTCCATGACGTCGCCGTCCAGCTGCGCGATGGTGAACAGCTCTCGAGCGCGCTGGCTTCCCACCCCCGCGTCTTCTCGCGGCTCTATGTCGACATGATCGTGGCCGCCGAGGCCACCGGCGAGCTTGACGCGATCCTCGACCAGCTGGCGCGCTACCTCGAGCGCGCCGAAGCCACCTCGCGCCGGCTCCGCCAGGCGATGCTCTATCCGGCCATCGTATTGGTCATGGCCGCCGTGGTCGTGGCCATCCTGACGACGGTCGTCCTGCCCTCGTTCGTGGCGCTCTTCGCGGACTTCGACGCGGAGCTCCCGCTGCCCACGAAGATCATGATCGCGGTCGGCGGGTTCGGCGGGGCGTACGGCGTCCAGACCATCGGCATCGTCGTCGCCAGCATCGTCTTCCTCTCCCTCGTCCGCGACACACGGGTCGTCCGGCGAATCCGTCAGCGGGTCATCCTCCACCTGCCGGTCGTCGGCGGGATCGTCAGGCTGGGGATCGAAACGCGCTTCGCGCGGACGCTCGGGATCCTCCTGCGCGCCGGTGTACCCATTGCGAGGGCGTTCGACATCGCCACGGCCGGCACAGGCAACGGGAGCTACGTCCGGCGTCTCGCGCCGGTCCG
>JANNUK010000557.1:0-1763 GCA_031395155.1 Chloroflexota bacterium
TTTCGATCCTGCTCGGGGTTCCGATCCTGCTCCTGTGGTGGCCGCTCGGTGAGCGACCCGGGCCCGGAACCCTGATCAATGTCGTACTGATCGGCCTCGCGACGAATGCCGGGCAGGCCGTCATCCCCGTCCAGTCGGAGCCCGTCGCCCAGCTGCTGATGATGCTGGCCGGTGTCGTCGTGATTGGTGCGGGCAGCGGTCTCTATCTCGCCGCGGACCTCGGGCCGGGGCCGCGCGACGGCCTCATGACGGGCATCCATCACCGGTTCGGCTGGTCGATCCAGCGGTCCCGAACGGCCATCGAGCTTACCGTGCTCGTCGCCGCGTTCCTCCTTGGGGGCACGATCGGGCTCGGGACAATCACCTTCGCGTTCGGCATCGGGCCGGTCGTCCAGATCATGCTGCGCGTCTTCGACAAGGAGGGCCGCGTGTCGCGACGACGTGTCGTTCGCGCTCTCCAGGAAGCGCCCGGGACCGTCGGCGAGTAGCGGGCGGGAGGGCGCCGCGCGCGCCTCAGGCCTGACGTCGACTCACGATCATGGCGCCGCCGATGATGACGACGGCGAGGATCGCGACCGCAACCATCGGCAGGACAAGGTCGCCGAGGGTAGCCAGCGGATCGCTGGGTTCTGGCTCGACCTCGTCGGGCGTGCGCACCGTCGCGGGCCGGTATTGCTCGAGTTCCGGCTGCCATTCGCTCGTGAAGGTGCACGGGCCGTCGACGAGGCGGCCGTCCTCGACGTACGGGAAGAACAGGTAGCGGGCGCCCAGCGTATACGTCCGGTCCCAGACGGACTCCGGGTCTCCCGCCGGGCGAACATTTCCGACCTCGACCACGGACGGGAGGTCGGGGCCGGTCCACACCTCCTCGACCGACACCGAAGCCAGATGCGCGTCGTTGGCCAGCGCGGTCACCGTCCCGACGAACGCGATCTCGGCCTGCCCGACCGCCTGGTCCATCGGCGGCGGCGCCATGCACGAGAGCGCGAGCGTGCCGGGTGGTCGCAATGCAATGGCTGCGAGCAGCCAGAGCACGCCGACCGTGATCGAGGAAGCGCGGAGCGCGAGAGTACGGAGAGATGGGGAACTCGGAGACAGGGCCGGCAGGCTCATCATGGCTGCCCGACGCTTCGATGCCTCCCCCGGTTCCCGGACCGGCCGAGTGGCCTCCCGCGCTGCTAGGCTGGACCGATGAAGGCGCTCATCCTGACCAACGAATACCCACCCAACGTCTATGGGGGTGCCGGGGTCCACGTCGAGTACCTGACGCGTGAACTCTCGCGGCTCATCGATGTCGACGTGCGCGCGTTCGGGGCCCAGGACGAGGCCGGAGACACCCTGCGCGTCCGCGGATTCAGCGTCGCACACGACCTGTCGGCGGCCCCCGACAAGCTCCGCCCGGTGCTCGCCGCATTCAGTCGGGATCTCGCCTTCGCCGCGCAGCCGATCGACGCCGACGTCGTCCACTGCCACACCTGGTACACGCACCTCGGTGGGATCGTGGCCAAGCTGGCGTACGGGATCCCGTTGGTCGTCACGACGCACTCCCTGGAACCACTGCGCCCGTGGAAGCGCGAGCAGCTCGGCGGCGGCTACGATGCCTCGCTGTGGGTGGAGCGGACCGCCATCGAGATGGCCGACGCCGTCATCGCCGTCTCGGCGGGAACCCGCGACGATGTCCTCGCCCACTTCAACGTCGACCCGGATCGGATCCGCATCGTCCATAACGGGATCGACACCGACGAATACCACCCCGACCAGGG
>JANNUK010000564.1:0-10657 GCA_031395155.1 Chloroflexota bacterium
GGCCGGGTGGATCCGGCCGTCGAGATCGTCCGCTGGCTCATCGACCACAACGTGAAGGCCACCCTCTTCCCGACCGGCCTGACCGGCACAACCTCCGAGCAGGGTCGCGCCGCGCTGTTGTCGGCCGCACAACGGCCCGACCTGTTCGAGATCGCCAACCACTCGTGGGACCACCCAAGTTTCGTCAACCTCACCGATGCCGAGGTGGCCGACCAGCTGTCGCGCAGCGAGGCCGCCGTCAACCAGCTCATCGGACGCACCACGAAGCCGTTCTTCCGCCCCCCGTTCGGCGCCGTCAACAACACCGCGCGGGCCGCGGTCGGGCGAGCCGGCTGGGGCTACACGGTCTTGTGGGACATCGACACGATCGACTGGAAGCCGACATCGGACGGAGGTCCGACGGCGAGCGATATCGTCACGAAGGTGGCATCTCAGGCCCAGGGCGGCTCGATCGTCCTGATGGACCTCGGTGGATGGCATACCCTCGAGGCGCTGCCGGGAATCCTTGCCGCGCTCGATGCAAAGGGGCTTCGGCCGGTGACCCTGACGGAGATGCTGGCCCCGTAGCGCCGGGTTCTTCGTCGACGCGCGGACGGTTCCCGGCGCGGCGCTATGCTCCGGTAATGGACGCCATCGCCTCCCCGAACGGCGCACCCCGGATCGTCATCACCGTGGCCGATCCCGGCGCGCAGACCGACGCTGCCCTCGCCGAGCGGAAGAACGGCCTGTACGCCGAGGCCGTCGCACGCCAGCGGGGGATCGCCGTCCTGCTCCATGCCACGACGCCGGAACAGGATCGAATCGAGGCGTTTCGCACGATGCACGGCCTGCTCCTTGCAGGAGGAGCCGACATCGATCCGCGGCGATACGACCAGCCGGCACGTGGCGCGGTCGACGTCGAGCCGGAGCGCGATGCGCTCGAAGCCGAGGCGTGGGCCGCGGCCATGGCCCGCGACCTGCCGGTGCTGGGAATCTGCCGCGGACTCCAGGCGATGAACGTGTTCATGGGCGGACGCCTGCTCCAGGACGTCGCCCGACATGCCGGGGCGGCATACGGCACAGGCCCCGCGTTGACCCACCCGTTGCGCGTAGTGCCCGGGTCACGCCTGGCGCGGATCCTGTTCCCGAGCAACGTCCGCGGAGGGGTGGTCGCGGTGAACAGCTACCACCACCAGGGCGTTCGCGCCGTCGACCTGGCCGCAGGCCTGGCCGTGGGGGCATGGGCGTCGAGCCCGGCCGGCGACCTTGCCGAGGCGATCGAGACGACCAGCGGGCCGTTTCGACTTGCCGTCCAGTGCCACCCGGAGCGGACGGAATCGACACCGGACGCCTTCGAGCGACTGTTCCGGGTCTTCGTCGATGCAAGTCGCGGATCCGTGACGGCGCGGAGCGCGACGGGGTCCAGTCGCTAGAGTCGCCCGGCCTCGATGATCCGCTGGAGGAACTGGCGGGTGCGCGGCTCGCGGGGCTCGCTGAACAGCTGGGCCGGCGGGCCTTCCTCGCAGATGGTCCCTTCGTCGAGGAAGTAAACGCGGCTTGCGATGTCCCGGGCGAAGCCCATCTCGTGGGTGGCGATGACCATCGTCATGCCGCCCGCGGCGAGCTCGCGGATCACGTTGAGGACCTCCGCGACGAGCTCCGGGTCGAGGGCGCTGGTCACCTCATCGAGAAGCAGCAGGTCGGGCTGCATCGCGAGCGCCCGGACAATGGCCACCCGCTGCTGCTGCCCGCCCGACAGCCGGTCCGGGTACTCGAGGCGCTTGTCGGCCAGCCCGAAGCGATCCAGGAGCTCCGAGGCGCGGGCGTTCGCGTCGGTCGCGTTCAGGCGAAGCACCTTGCGCGGCGCGAGCGTGATGTTCTCCAGGACCGACATGTGCGGAAACAGGTTGAACGCCTGGAAGACGATGCCGATCCCCCGCCGGACCCGATCCAGATCCACGTCTGGCGCCGTGATCTCCGTGCCGTTCACCACGATCGTTCCCGAATCGATCTCCTCGAGGAGGTTCACGCAGCGCAGGAAGGTGGACTTGCCCGACCCCGATGCGCCGATCAGGCATACGACATCGTGCGCGGCCACGGTCATGTCGATCCCGCGCAGCACCTCCAGCCGGCCAAACGACTTGTGGAGGCCGTGCACCTCGAGCGCCGGCGTCGCCGCAGTGCCGGTCATCGTGCTCCGCGACCGGCGATGAGGCCACGTCGCCCGGCTCCGGATGACGCACCCACCTGCCGGCGATCCCGCTCGCGCCCGGATAGCCAGTCGACAAGGCGGGCCAGGGGGATCGTCAGCAGCAGGAAGATGAGGGCCGCGGCGAGGTAGGGCGTGAAGTTGAAGCTGGCCTGCTGCCGGATCTGGGCCGTGCGGAAGATTTCGACGACGCCGATGAACGAGACGAGGACCGTGTCCTTCTGGAGTCCGATGAAATCGTTCAGCAACGGTGGGACGACTCGTCGGACCGCCTGCGGCAGGACGACGTAGCGCAGCGCCTGCCAGCGAGACATCCCGAGCGAGCGGGCGGCGGCCTCCTGGGAGGGGTGGACCGACTCGATCCCGGCCCGGTACACCTCGGAGACGTACGCCGAATAGAGCAGCGTCAGGGCCACGACCGCCCAGAAGAACGGCTCGCGCGGAACACCATCGATCCTGAGGCCCGGGATGCCAAAGCCGAGGACGAAAATGACGAGGACCCCGGGCAGCGCGCGGAAAAGGTCCGTGTAGAGGGTGGCCAGGATACGAATCGGGAAGAACACGGGGCCGGGAAGGCTGCGCAGGACGGCAATCCCGAGAGCGACGCCGAGGATCAGGACCTCCGCGATCAGGAACAGCTGCACGTTGATCGTGAAGGCGCCGAGGATCCGCGGAAACGCGTCGGCAAACTGCTCGCCGTCGAGGAACCTGCGCTGGACCTCGGGCCAGTTCGGCGCGTTGACGATGACCCAGGCGATGCCGGCGAAGACGACGATCGTGCTCGCGACGGCCGTCCAGACCGCCCGACTGCCGGAGGACCGGCGGCCGGGCGCAGGTCGGCGCCGCGCCGTCACACGAAGCGCCCTCGAACGGCCCGCGCTACTTGAGCGCGGGCGCCCCCTGGCCGGTGATCCATTCGTCGGTGATCGCCTGGAGCTCCCCGTCGGCCGTGATGCCGGCGATGGCCTCGTTGACGCACGGCGTGAGCGGGCTGCCAAGGTCCAGCAGGACGCTGAAGTGTTCGACCTCGCCGACCGTTGGCAGGGTTCCCACGATCACGCCGCCGTCCAACTGCACCGCCGTGATGAAGAACGCCGTCGGCAGGTCGACGACGATCCCGTCGATGAGTCCCGCGGCGACGGCCTGGATCGCGGCGTCCAGCGAGTCGTAGACGGACGCTGCCTGGGTCGGCTTGATGTTGTCGACGATGTACTGGTAGGACGTCGTCCCGATCGGCGCACCGAGCTTGAACGCGGCCAGTTCAGCCACGGTCGTCACCTTGGCGATGGAGTTGTCGCCGAGACCCACGATCGTCTGGTTCTGGTCGAAGTACCCGTCCGAAAGGTCCACGGCCTGGGCCCGCTCGGCGGAGTAGGAAACCTGCGTGAGGTAGAGGTCGAAGTCCTTGTCGCCCGGTGCGATCGCGTTGTTGAACGGGACCTGGAGCCACGCCACTTCACTCGCGTCAAAGCCGAGATCGTCGGCAATCGCGTAGGCGACGGCACTCTCGAACCCCTTGCCGTTGTTGGGGTTACCGAAGTCCCAGTCCGGATCGGCCGGATCGTCGCTGAAGTACGGGGGGAATGCCGGGTTGTCGGCACCGATGGTCAGGGTGCCCGGCGTGATGAGCGCGAGGGTCTCCTTGGCGCATGCATCGGGGGTCGCCGTGGGCTCGGGGGTTGCCTGCGGGGCCGGGCCGATCGTCGGTGCCACCGACGGTGGGGACGTCGCCGCCCCGGAGCACGCGGCAACCACCAACACAACACTGACGAGTGCGCTGAGACGCAACCTGGCGTTCACGATGCCCTCCCTCGACTGGACCCTGATCGGCGGCGAGTGTACACGGCCCACGCCCCGAGGTCGGGAAATCGTTCCGGGAATCCCGAAGCGGCGCCTGGAGGAGGTTAGGCGCCGCTTCGGAGAGGAGTCACGGCGGTGGGAGGAGGTACACCACCGTGAAGATGTAATCGATTGGGTGCTACCGGTTTGAAGCCTCTGTGGATGTCGTTTCGGAGAACCGGCCGGCCCGGTTCAGTTCCCGGAGGAAGAGGAGCTGATTCACCTCGGAAAGCCGCCAGTGCTGCTCACCGACGTGGATCCCGCTCAGGAACGCCGTCAGGTTGGCCGCCTCATCCGGGGCGAGACCCCGCAGGAGCAGTCCCCGGTAGGTCGCCCGGGTCTGGACGGCCGACGGCTGCGCTGCGATAGACGAGCGAGCGGTGGAAGATCCAGACCCGACCCCGGAGGCCACCGCGACTGTCGGCGATGACGAGGCGGCCCGGAACGACCGCCCTGCCCCCAATGTACCTCGACGCGCCTGTCCTGCCATGGGTCACGCCTTCGACCTTTCCCTCGTTGGTTCGTTTGGCTGCGATGTTGGTGTTCCGTTGGGCCCTTGCCCGGTCTGGTGGTTGCATGGTCGGGGCCGAGAGTCCCTGTCGCGATGACCCTTGGGTCCCATTGCCCCCAGTACTTCTGGCGGCGCCGCTAGACTCGTCGTGCGGCGCTCGAATCAACAGACGCTCGGGCGGGCGATGATGTTGTCCGCGATGGGAGGATCCGTGGAGCCAGCGGAGGATCGCGAGGGAAGCGGCAAACGGGATCGGCTGGCCCGGTTGCTCCGGGTCGTTGCGCTCCTGCGTGGGTACCCGGAGGGAGTGCGCATCCCGGAGATCGCGCGACGGATCGACGTGTCGGTGCGGACGGTCTATCGCGACCTGACGGCGATCGAGCGCGCACTGCAGATCCCCGTGTGGTCCGAGGGAGGTCTCTGGGGAATCGAAGGCGAGGCCTTTTTGCCGCCGCTCCGCCTCACCCAGCACGAGGCGATGGCGGTCGTCCTGTCGGCCCGCCTGATGGTTCGCTACGCCGACAAGTACGACCCCGATCTCGCGGCCGCATTCGAGAAGCTTGCATCGGGTCTCCCGCCGGCCCTGGCCGAACACGTCGAGCGGACCCTGCGCGTCCTCGCGCTCGCCTCGCGCGACGACGCGTTCAACGACCACGTCCGAACCCTGACCAAGGCATGGGCCGAGCGCCGCGTGGTGGCCATCGATTACGAACCGGCCCGCTACGGGCCGCACAGCGAGCGCCGCCAGGCCACGGTCCACCCGTACCTCATCGAGCCCTCGCTCCAGACACATGCGCTGTACCTGATCGGCTTCGACGAGGACCGGGGCGGGCTGCGCACGTTCAAGATCGAGCGCATTCGATCGGTGGCGCTGACCCCGCGATCGTTCGAGCCTCCTGAGCCCGGCGCAATCGAGGAAGCGCTCCGTGGTGCGTGGGACATCATCGCCGACCAGTCCCCGATCAACGTCGTGCTCCGCTTCGTCCCCGACGTGGCAGCCCGTGTCCGGGAGACGACCTGGCACTCGACCCAGCAGACGTCGCTCGAGGTCGACGGCTCCCTGACCTGGCGGGCCACCGTGGCCGGTCCGGTGGAGATTCGCCTCTGGATCCTGTCGTGGGGCGACGAGGTCGAGGTGCTCGAACCCGACGACCTTCGCGCCGACGTCGGGGCCCGGCTCGGCCGGGCCGCAGCCGCATACGCGGCGGAGTCCTGAGGTGGCCGGCCATCCGTTCGACGCGGTCAACCTGATCAGCGACCCCGTCCATGGCTACGTGGAGCTGACGAAGCGCCTGTCGCGGGCGGAGTCGGGGGCGCTCGGCCTGCCCGACGAGGACGCGGCCGAGGACGACCTGATCGACACGGCCTGGGTCCAGCGGCTCCGCCGGATCAGCCAGCTCCAGAGCGCCCGCTGGGTCTTCCCGACCGCCGAGCACTCACGATTCACCCACGGGCTGGGCGTCATGCACGAGGCCGGGCTGTGGGCGCGCGCGCTGTACCCCAGCCTCCGAGGGGCGCTCCGCGCCGTGGACGGTCCCGGTGTCGCCGTGCCCTCCGAGGGGCTCGTCGTGGAGACGCTGCGGGTCGCCGGCCTCCTGCACGACGTGGGACACGGCCCGTTCGCCCATTACTTCGACGAGCACGTGCTGCACGCCTTCGAGGCTCCGCCCGATCCGCGCCGGCCGGCCGGCAAGCGTCTGAGCCACGAGGACCTGTCGCAACTGATCATCGAACGCGAGCTGGGCGATCTCATCCGCTCGTTGCGTCGCGCTCCCGGCGCCGTTCCGGAGCGGGACGCGCTGGCGGATCACGAGCGGATCGACCCCCGTGCGATCGCCTTCCTCGTCTCGAAGCCCGCCCTCATCGATCCGACCATGCCGCGCTGGGTGCGCTGGCTACAGCCGCTCCTGTCCGGCGTCTTCACCGTCGACAACCTGGACTACGTTCGGCGAGACGCGTTCATGACCGGCGTCGCAACCGGACCGGTCGATGTCGAGCGATTGCGCCGCTATGCCTTCATTTCAGAGCGCGGGCTCACGCTGTATGAATCGGGTGTCGGCGCGCTGGAGATGTTCCTCACCGCGCGCCTGTTCCTCTACCAGCACGTCTACTTCCATCGCACGGTGCGCGCCATCGACCTCGACCTGGCCGAGGTATTCGCGCCGTCGATCCGGGCGCTGTTCGGAAGCGGATCTCCCGCGGACCGGCTGGACGCGTTCGCCGATCTCGACGAGTACGCGCTCCTTCACCAGGCGGCACGCTGGGCCCGTGGCGAGGACGTCGCGACGGCCGCCGAACCTCCGCCCGGCGAGGAGCGGGTGTCACCGGCGGTGGCCGATGCCTGGAGGGCGATCCTCCTGCGACGGCCGCGCTGGCACTCGGCGCGAGAGGTGCGCATCGAATACGAGGCCGGCGCCTACCCGAGTGACGCCGTGGCTACGCTCGGCGACGCCGAGCCAGGGCGCGTGGCGATCGACCTGTCCATCGTCGATGCCAGGCCGGCGGCAGCCGGCGCGACCGATGCGCTGCTCGCAATCGAGGCCCGTGACGGAACCACCGAGATTCGGCCCTCGCTGGCGTTGGCGCGACTGCCCGCGTACGCGCTCATCGGCCGCCGCTACGAGCGGACCTGACCTCGTACGAGCCCACCCAGGGTCAATGGATGCCACCGTCCGCGACGGACGGCAGGACGTCGAGCGGGTCGATCCGCGCCAGCTCCCGGTCGGGGATGAGCATCCGCTCGACCACGTCAGCCGCAATGGCGATCGTGCGCGTCTCGAGCGGGCTGAACAGCCCATAGTGGAGGTGGCAACCCGACGCGTTGCCGGTCTTGCCCTCGTACCCGATGAGCTGGCCGGCGCGCACCACGTCACCGGCCGTGACGACCACCTTCTCGAAGTGGGCATACATGCTCCGGTAGTCGTTGCCGTCGTCGATGACGACGACGATCGGGAGACTGATCCAGAGCTGTTTTTCGTCGAGCCGGTTCGCGTACGGAAGCAGGTCGCCCACCCAGCCGATGTAGCCGTCGTACCGTCGTCCGGCGGCGAGGACGACGCCGCCATGGGCCGCCACGATGCGATCGCCGCAGAACGTGGCGAGATCGATCCCGTCGTGGAACGGCGCACCGTCGACGACCCGCGATCCCCACTGTGATGGCCCGAACGGCTGGGTCAGGCGGGCACCCCGGAGAGGCCAGACGTAGCCCCTCAACGTCGACGGGTGAGCCGGCAGTCGGGCGGCCACCGAGCGCTCGCCGAGCGGATCTGGCGGCCGCGGCCCCGGCGATGTGGCCGGAGCGACGATGGGTGGCGCCTCTGACGCGGCCGGAGTGCCGACGATCCCCGCGACATCGCCGCCCGGCGACGGGGCGCCGACATGGAGCAAGAGCGGTCCCGCGATCGCGGCGGTGGCCGACAACACGGCAGCCAGTGCGACGCGGCGCGAGCGGGTGGCGAAGCTCATTCGTGATGTGTACCCGGTCCCGGCACTCCGTGGCAAGTCGGCGCGTTCATCCGGGTGCGCGGTCGGCCACGTCGAGCATCATCGGATCGTGGGTCGCCAGCCGGGGCGATCCGGTTCGAGCGGCCCCATGACCCCCCTTATCCGACACAAAGACGGGCCTTCCGGTACCCTTCCAAGTCCGTGTCACTTCTCCGACCAGCCCCATCGGGCTCCCGCCCGGCTCATCGGCGAACCCTTGCGATCGTCCTCACGGCAGTGCTCGTGGGCCTCGCTTTCAGCGTGCCCGCTACGCAGGCCGCGACCACCACGGAGACGAGCGTGGAGGCGGCGATTGCTCGCCTGATCAGCCGGGACCGCGCCGCGCTCGGACTGCCGGCGTACGGCGTGAACTCGACCCTTGCGTCCATCGCCGGAACGCGTTCGGCAGGGCTGGCGGCTGCTCAGGTCCTGGACCATGCCGCGGCCGGCGACCTGCAGGGCCAGCTCAATGCCGCCGGCCTGGCATGGCAGGGTTGGGGCGAGAACCTGGCGATGACGTCAACGGCCTGGGGGCCAGATGTTGCTCCGGCCCTCTATGCCCTCTGGAAGGGCAGCCCGCCGCACTGGACACTGATCGTCAGCCGGGACTTCAACCAGATTGGCGTTGGTGTGACCCAGGCAGCCAACGGGGCGACCTATGCATCGATCGTGTTCATCGATTCGCCGAACGGCTCGGGCGTGGTGACACCGCCGAGCCCCACGCCGCGGCCCGCGCCTCCGGCCACACCGGAACCCGAGGCCCCAAGCCCGGAACCAACGCTTGAACCGTCGATCGCTCCGCACTTGTGGATGGGCGACCCGTCGGACAGTCGCCCCGACGGGGATACGGATGCGGCCTCGCCGCAGGGGCTGATCGAGTGGTTGGCGACCGTCCTCGAAGGCGTCGTCGCGGCTATCGGCAGCGCCCTGACCTCGATCGCCGCCGCCGCCGCCGCCGGCCGGCTCGCCTGGTCCGGCTGACGAGCCGAGATTTCCCGGGCGTACGAACCGGTCGCGGTGTGATCCGCCCGCCGCGCGCGGGCCGACCCGCCTGCTCCTGCGCCAAGCGCCGACACACGCCAGGCGCGTGTGTCGGCGGGGTGTCGTTGAGATCGCCAGCTGGAGGCTCGGCGGAGCTACCCGCCGACCGTGAAGTTCACCACCATGATGCCGGAGTCGACGCCGCGCGGGCTGCTGCTCTGCGCGTCGGTGCGGATGACAAGCTTATGGGTGCCGGGTGCCAGCGCGGCCGTATTGATCGCGAGCGTCGTCTTGGCGGCGCCGTTCGCGTGATAGAGCAGGGTGCCGGACGAGCCGCGGTGGAAGTCGGGATCGAGGTATGCCTCGCACATTGACGGCGATGCCCCGGAGGGAGCAGCGCACTGGATCGTCGGCCGCCACGTCCCGCTGACGGGCCCCACGGGGAGCGGCGACAGGAAGCGAGCGTTCTCATAACCGACCTCGCCGGTATACCAGCCGCGCCCCTCTGTCCAGTTGTCGGCGGAGCGCGTGTGGCGAGGCGTGCATGATCGGATGCACAGCTGCCAGCCCGAAGAGACCAGTTGCGTCTGGCCGTCCGGCTGACGAGTGTATGCCGCGAATCGCAGTTCGTGACGCCCGGTCGAGAGCGGGTCGGTGTCAATCGTCGCGCTGATCGTCACGCCGACATCGGCCACGCCTCCGACGATGGGCAGCCCGGAAGTCTTAGCCCAGATGTTCGTGCCGTCGGCCTGAATGCGGACTCGGGTTGCCGTGGCGCCGGGCGGTTGTGCGTGCCATTTGACGGTGATCGGGAACGTGACTCGGCCGGATACCACCCCGGTCGGGAAGCACGTCGCGATGTGGGTGTGCCTACCAGGGGCTGCCTCGCCCGGAGCCAGCCACCATGCCTGGGCTTCGATCGGCGCACATTGGGTCGCCGCCGTTGATACGGACGATGGGAACAGCAGGGCTGCGATCGCGACGCAGATTGCAAGTCGTTTCATCAGGTAGATCTCCCGTCAGTCGCCCGCCGCAAGCCCGAACATCACTCGGGGTATCGCGCACCGCTGTCGCGGTTGAGCGTCGTGCCGTGCCGCGGGACTGTCGCCGTCGTGCCGTCCGCCTGGGCGATCGGCATTCCGGTGTTGGCGCTCACTGCCACCGGAAGGGCCAGCAGGCTGAGCGCGAGGGCGGCCACCAGCCGCCGCGACCCGCTCCGGGCCGCCTCCTTCGACCATCTCCTCCGTGATGACCGTTGGGGGCACCGAGCCCCACAAGGTTTCACCACCGTACGGTCCGAAACGCCTCTGTGCGCAAGAGATAGGTACCTGCGGATCACGTCCGATGGTCCTCGCATCCACCCCGGACTGGCCGGCACTGCGGCCCCTCGGTGCGGCCCTCGGTTTGGCGCGCGGTGCGGCGCGCGGGCGCTCGCGAAACATCGGGTAGGAGGCGTGCAGCCGCGACGTGCCCGCATTGCCAGAATCGAATGCATCAGGTACGAGGCGAACGCTCCCGCACGAAGATGCCGGGCGAAACTCGCCGCGTAGGCGCCCAGGTCGCCGGGCGTTACGATAGGCCGCGTCGCGAGTGCCTGAGCTCGCGATGGTTATGTGCTCTATTTGAGCGTAGCCGCGCGCCCGTAGCTCAGTGGA
>JANNUK010000567.1:0-3521 GCA_031395155.1 Chloroflexota bacterium
GCCGCCGAAGGCCACCGCGCCGAGGGTGTCGAGCGCCGCGAGGAACTCATCGCCGCGGATAGCGACGAACCCGGCGAGGACGAGCGACGTGATCGGCAGCCAGGCGTCGAGCGGATCCACGGTTCGGCCCGGCCGGCGGAAGATGGCACCGGCGACGAGCATCGCGGCGACGACGAGCGGCACATTGAGGCCGGCGGCCCGTCCGTCCAGGGCGAGCTCCGCCAGCAGCCCCAGGAGGAGGCCGACGATCAGCGCTCGGCGCGCGAGGTGACGATCCACGGGTGCGACTCCAGCAGCGGCCGACCGCGGGCTGAGCGCGGACGGCGGGGGTCGTGGGTGGGGACGGCTCGGAGCCGACGCATGTGGCGGTCGGGGCCGGAAACGCGGCCGGAGCGCAGGCCGGAACGCGGCCGGACGATCGATGATTACTCCCAGGTATCAGATCCGAGATCGGTGAGCGTGGCCAGCCCGCGAACGTGACGGATTCCGTGCTGCGCCACGCTTGCTGACGCTGGATCTGATTGTCCGGGCTAATCAAGCGTGCGATCAGGCGTGCGATCGGCGTCGGCGGCTCCCAGGGCTGTCGAGACGTGGCAGTACTCAGGTCCCGCCAAAGATCCTCGCGATCTCGAAGGCCGGCGTCTCCTCCATCTGGTCGTACCGGCAGGCGGCCGGGACCTTGTCGGGTCGCCAGCGCTTGAAGGTCGTGGCGTGGCGGAACCGCGAGCCCTGGAGGTGGTCGTAGGCCACCTCCACGACGCGTTCGGCCCGCAATGGCTCCCATGACAGGTCCTTGCCGCGGTTCCAGCGGGATGTGGCACCGGGCAGGCGCTGGCCCGAGGCGTCCGCATCGCCCATTGCCGACCACTCGGCCCATTCCCGCCACGGGTGGTCGTCGATGGCGTCGCGCCGAAGCGGCTCCAGCTCCTCCACCAGCGCGGCTCGCCGATCCCAGGTGAACGACGACGTGATCCCGGCGTGGTGAAGCGTGCCCTCGTCATCGAAGAGGCCGAGGAGGAGCGACCCGATGTGCGTGCCCGGACCGTTCTTGTGCCAGCGGAACCCGGCCACGACGCAGTCGGCGGTGCGCTGATGTTTGATCTTGAGCATCGCCCGCTTCCCCGGCTGATAGGCCGCGTCAAGGCGCTTGGCGACCACACCGTCCAGCCCCGCCCCCTCGAACCGCTCGAACCAGTCGGCCGCCGTCGGCCGGTCCGTCGTCGCCGGTGTCAGATGGACGGGCGCGGCCGCGCCCACGAGGACAGCCTCCAGCCGCTCCCGCCGCTCCCCCTGGGGCACCGCGCGAAGGTCGTCGTCGTCCAGGGCAAGGAGGTCCCACGCGACGAACGATGCCGGCGACGCTCCGGCCAGCATCCGGACGCGCGACTCTGCCGGGTGAATCCGGAGCAGCAGCGCGTCAAAATCAAGGGCACCGTCGCGCGCGATCACGATTTCGCCGTCGACCACACAGCGAACGGGAAGAGCGGCGAGGAGGGGGGCGGCCAGTTCCGGAAAGTAGCGATCGAGGGGCTTCAGGTCGCGGCTCTGGATGAACAGCTCGTCGCCGTCGCGGAACACGAGCGCCCGGAAACCGTCCCACTTGGGCTCGAAGAGCCAACCGGCATCGGACGGCAGGCCGTCGACCGCCTTGGCGAGCATGGGTTCAAGCGGGGGAAGGACGGGGAGGTCCATGCGTCCAGTGTAGAGGCGGGCTCGTGCAGGCCCTGGATGCTTGCCACGTCGGCCGGGGAACCGCATGATCGTGGTCGGCGTCACGGCCGTGGCACCCGGAATGAGTGCCAACCGCGACCACAGAAGGGGGACGCGATGCGTCGATCCACCCTGGCGATCCTGCTCACGATCGGACTCATGGTCGGCGCCTGCGCTAGTGCCGGCGGTGCGCCGCAGGGGTTAGATACGTTCGGGAGTGCGAGCGGCGGCGACGACGGCGGCAATCCCGTTCCGGCTGCGGAGCCGGAGACCGGCAGCTCCCTCGAGTACGGTACCGACACCACCGGCCGGACCCTGGCCATCCGCGACGACGCGAAGATCATCCGGACGGGCTCGCTGGCGCTCCAGGTCGACGACGTGGCGAAGGCGATCGCCGCGGGGCGCGCTGCGATCGATGCGCTGGGCGGCTACGTCGGTGCCTCGCGCGAATCGAATCACGACGACCAACCGAACGCGACAATCACCTATCGCATTCCTGTCGATCGCTGGGACGACGCGCTCACGGCCCTTCGCGGCCACGCGCGCAAGGTGGTCGAGGAGAGCACCGACGCCGTCGAAGTGACCGATCAGCTGGTCGATCTCGGGGCGCGCGTTCGCAACCTGCAAGCCAGTGAAAGTGCCCTGATCGCGATCACCGCCAAGGCCGAGAAGATCAGCGACGTCCTGGAGGTCCAGGCCCGGCTCACGGAGGTGCGCGGGCAGATCGAGCAGCTCGAGGCCCAGCGGACCAGTCTCCAGGACAGGGTCGCGTTCGCGACGCTCGAGGTGACCTACGGGGTCGAGGTGGCTGCCGTCAAACTGGCGGCCAAGGGCTTCAGTCCCACCGACGAGGTGGATCGCGCGTCGGCACAGCTGATCGACGTGCTCCAGGGCGTGGCCGCCGCCGGGATCTGGTTCGCCATCGTCTGGTTGCCGATCCTGCTCGTGTTCATCGTGGTCACGCTGGTCATGATCAGGGTGCTCCGACGGATGGGGATCCGCGCGCCGTCGGCCAGCCTGGCCACGGGATGGGGCACGCCGCCGGGGCCGCCGGCCGCCCCAACCGGCGACTGATCGGGGTCAGCGAGGGCCGACCAGGAACCAGGTCTCCATCTCGCCTCGCCCCTTGACCGTGACCGTCCCGTGGGGCTCGAGCACGAAGTCGTCGGCGATCAGGTCCTGGGTGGCGCGCGTCACCTGGATCATCCCGGGGCTACCCTGCGACTCCATGCGGGAGGCCACGTTCACGGCGTCGCCCCACAGGTCGTAACAGCAGGAGCGTGTCCGCTCTCTGCTGCTCCACGCGAAGCGAGCCGAGGGCCGCTTCGCGCTGGCTGGCGAATGCGACAAGCAGGACGAAGCAGGCGCGTGTCCGGATCGTCGACGGGATCCGCGCCGATCATCCGGACGAAGCGGATGACCGTCTCGCGGATCGTCATCGTTCCTGCAGCACACCCGGGCCATCGAGCGTGGCACCATGACTCCGATGCGTGAAGATTCGGGCTCCGATCAGGGCAAGCGCTACGACCGACTGGCCGACGGATACGCCCGCTGGTGGGGTCCCGTCATTGCCCCGGCGGCCCTCACCGTCCTCGACGCGGCGGAGCCCATCGTGCAGTCGAGGGCCATCCGCATGCTCGACCTGGGGGCGGGGACCGGGACGCTTGCACTGGCTGCCGTCCGCCGCTGGCCGGGCGTCCACGTGACGGCAATCGACGCCTCCGAGGGCATGCTCGAGGTCGCCCGGGCAGCCGCGCGAGATGCGCTGTCGGTCGAGGAGCAGAGCCGCCTCACCTTCGAGCAGGCGTTCG
>JANNUK010000585.1:0-2044 GCA_031395155.1 Chloroflexota bacterium
CGGACCTCGTGCTCCTGCTCGCGGTCCTCCACCCGCGCCGCCGCCTGGCGCGGCTCGTCGACAGGGCGCGTGACCTCGGACTCGAGCCGCTCGTCGAAGCTCACGATGACCGTGAATTGGACGACGCGCTGGCCACCAGCGCGCGCCTGATCGGCATCAACAACCGCGACCTGCGGACGCTGACGGTGGACCCGGAACGAGCGATCCGGCTCCGCGACCACGTTCCGGACGATCGCCTGGCCATTGCCGAGTCCGGCGTTCGGGACGCCGCGACGATCGCCGCCTGGCGGAGTGTCGGCTACGACGCCGCGCTCGTCGGGGAGACGCTCGTTCGCGCCGCGGACCCGATCGCGATTGTCCGCTCGTTCGTGGCCGCGGGCGCGCTCCCGACCGACCCGGCCAACCTCGCCCGCCGCCCCTTCGTGAAGATCTGCGCCGTGACGGACGCCGACGGGATCCGCGCGGCGGTGCGCTCCGGCGCCGACGCGATCGGCCTCAACCTCGTCCCGGGGACCCCGCGCGAGCTGGGCCTCGCCGAGGCGGCGTCGCTCGCCGAGCTCCTTCGCGAGATCGCCCCACCGGCCGCACGGCCCGCGGTCGTCGCGATCACCGTCGACCGATCGATCGACGACCTCCGGGAGATCGGCGCGGCGCTCCAGGCCGATGCGATCCAGCTCAACGGCAGCGAGCCGCCCGACCTCGTGGCCCGCCTCGACCGGCCTGCCTGGAAGGTCCTCCATCTCCCGGCCGAGGGAGTCGACGGATCGACCGGCGACCCAGTCGCCGTCGCCGCAGGGGTCGAGACGGTCATCGCCCAGGCTCGAGCGCACCTCGCCGCCGGAGCCTCGCGCCTCCTCCTCGATGCCGCGGGTGGGCCCCACCCCGGCGGGACGGGGATGCGCGCTTCGGTCGCACTGGCAGCCGCGGTCGCGCGGGAGGTCCCCGTGATCCTCGCCGGCGGCCTCGACCCATCGTCCGTCGCGGGTGCCCTGCGCGACATCCCGGCGGTTGGTGTCGATGTAGCGTCCGGGACGGAAGCCCCCCGCGTCCCCGGGGAGCGGCCGCGCAAGGACCCCCTCCGCGTCGCCCTGTTCGTCAAGCGTGCCCGTCAGTCGCGCCTCGATCGCCCGAACGTCCAGATCCGGCCCACGCCGATCTCCGCTGGACTCCTCGACGCCGACGATCGGGGCCGCTGGGGGACCGACCGAGCCTTCGGCGGTCGCTATGTGCCCGAGACGCTGATTGCCGCGTTGGAGCAGCTCGAACACGCGTACGGCGCCCTGCGCCACGACCCGCGCTTCTGGGCCGAGTTCCGCGAGCTGCTCTCCCGATTCGCCGGTCGCCCGACGCCCCTCTACCGGGCCATCGGCCTGGAGGCCGAGGTTCGCGCCGAGGCCGCACGACTCGCTTCCGTTCGGTCGTCCACCGTTCGGTCGTCCGCCGCGACCCCCACCGACATTCCGCGCCTCCGCCTCTACCTCAAGCGCGAGGACGTTGCCCATACCGGCGCCCACAAGATCAACAACGCCCTCGGCCAGGCCCTGCTCACGCGGCGGCTCGGCAAGTCGCGGGTCATCGCCGAGACCGGGGCCGGCCAGCACGGGGTCGCGACCGCCACCGCCTGCGCTCTCCTCGGCCTGCCCTGCGTCGTATTCATGGGCGCCGAGGACATCGCGCGCCAGCAGCCGAACGTCCTGCGGATGAACGCACTCGGCGCCGAGGTCCGACCCGTCACGTCCGGGACGGCCACGCTCAAGGACGCGGTCAACGACGCGATGCGTGACTGGGTTACGAACGTCGAGACGACCCACTACGTCCTCGGGTCGGCGATGGGGCCTCACCCGTATCCCACGATCGTGCGTGACCTCCAGCGAACGATCGGCGACGAGGCGGCCCCCCAGCTCGAGGCGGTCGAGGGGCGACTGCCGGATCTGGCACTCGCCTGCGTCGGTGGGGGCTCGAACGCGATCGGGCTCCTGTCGCGGTTCATCGGCGAACCCTCGGTCCGTCTCGCGGTCGCCGAGGCGGCCGGCGACGGCATCGC
>JANNUK010000605.1:0-3135 GCA_031395155.1 Chloroflexota bacterium
TTCGCGGCCTTGGCATCGGCCACCGACACCGGCTCGCCGCCGGCTGCCGCGCGAGCGGTCCTGGCCGCGTTGACGCTGGCTTCCAAGGCCGCCATCAGGTCGATCAGCTTGCCGCCCTCCTCGACCGGCGCCTCGGCCGTGAACTCCACGCCCTTGACTTTCGACTCGATGATCCGCATCAGGGCGTCGCGATACTCGTCGCGGAAGTTTGCCGGCTCGAAGTCGCCGGTCATCGCCGCGATGAGTTGCTCGGCCATCGCCTTCTCGCCGGGCTTGATCGCGACGTCCTCATCGGGGATGTCGAGGTCGGCCACGGCCCGGATCTCGTCGGGCCAATAGAGGGTCGAGAGGAGCATCGTGTTCTCGAACGGGTCGAGCGCGGCGAGCGCCTCGCGGTCCTTGATGACCACCTTGCAGACGGCCGTCAGTCCCTTCTCGAGGAGCACCGAACGCAGCAGCGCGAAGGCCTTGCGAGCGATCTTGTCCGGCTCGATGTAGTAGGCCTGGCGGACGAAGCGGGTGTTCTTCTCCGCCTCGGATCGCTCGACGAACTGCTCGATCTCGATCGAGCGGACGGTCTTGAGCGGGAGTGACTCGAGGTCCTCATCGTCGATGACGATGTATTCGCCCGGCGCATACTCGAAGCCCTTGACCGTGTCCGAGCGGCTGATGACCTCGTCGTCCTCGGGGCAGTAGATCTTCATCTGGATCCGCGACAGGTCCGTGGAGTGGAGCATGTTGAAGCTCACCCCGGCCTTCGATTCGGTGGCCAGGTAGAGCTTGATCGGGATGGTCACCAGTCCGAACTGGATCGCGCCCTTCCACATCGCGCGTGCCACGGCAGATCCTCGTGCGACACCCCGTTCGGCCGGGGTCGGACCGAGACGATACCACCGCTGCGCAACCGCACTACCTCGCGTGAGAAGGCCGGGGTTGCCGTGGGTCAGACGGCTCCACCCACGCTCCGACTCGCTGCCGCAAGCTCGCGCTCGGCCTCGGTCACCTGTGCGATCACGCCGTCGCGGAGCTTGTCGAGGCCGGCGGCAACGGTCCCAGCCGCCCCGCTGATCGACGTCAGGTGCGCCTTCAGCCCCTTGATCGACTCGAGCTGCTCACGGATCCGGGTCAGGGTCCCGGCCAGCGCCGCGGCGTCGATCTCCGCCTCGAGTTCGCGGGCAGCGGTGATCGCGAGGAGGCGCGCCAGACGGACCGCGGCCTGAAGATCTCCTGCGTCAGGCGCATCGGGGTCGATCACGCAATACACGTCGCCGGAGCGGACGTCGAACGGGGCGATCCCGGACGGGGCGTGCTGCGGCGTGAACACGACCAACGCGATCGCGGCTGACCGGTTCGTTTTCGCCTCGCGCAACTCGTCGCGCATCACCCGCCCGGAGATGGCGCGGTCCTTGGCCTCGACGACGATCCGCAGGTCGGCGCCACGGGTGAGATCGGGGTCGATCGTGAGGACGAAATCGCCCTTCTTCGAGCGCATCGTGTCGCCGGTTTCGTCGCCCGTCCGGTCGAGCGTGTCCCCGGAACCGCGCGCGATGTCGCCCAGCATCGCCTCGAGGAGATCCTCGAAGTCGCCGCCTTTGGCCGCGGACTTCGAGCGCTCGTCGGCCCGCGCCGACTGGGCGGCCTGGAGCGCGGCGATCTGGACCTCGATCGCCTTGAACCCGGACGCGACCTCCTCGCGGAACTGGTAGAGCGGCGAGCCGAGGCGCGTGGGGTCCAGGAGCGTCGCCAGCTTTGAGGCGTCGCCGTCGAAGTAGGTCTCGAGCATCCCGCCGATCCGGCCGATCGCGGAGTCGCGGCGCTTCGGGTCGAAGAGTTCGTCGACCATGGCCTTGAGCTTTCCGCGATCGCCCAGGAACGCTTCGAGCGTCCTCGGCAGCCGCCCGTCGCCGTCGGCGAAGTTTGAGCGGAGGACCTGCTCAAGCGCCTGCGCCGCCTTCTCGTTCGTGGCCGTTGTCTGGCCGACCAGCTTCTCGAACTCGTTCCGCACAATGTCGACGTTGAGCGAAATGCCCACACCCTGGAGCGCCGTGAGCCCGATCTTGAGGGCGCGCTCGACGAGGTTCGCGCGCTCACTCTCCGGCTGCCCGGCCACCCAGGCGGCCAGCGCGGGATCGTGGAGCGTGAGCCGGTCGACGAGGATCCGCTCGCCGTCGACGCGGACCGAGGGACCGGGATTCGGGCTCGGCAGCGGGACCAATCTGGCTACCATGCCCCGCATCCTGGCAACGGGCTGTGACAGCTAGGGTGTCACGGCTACGGGAGTCGTCTCAGCCGCCCGCTGCCGACCTCTCCACGAACCGTCCGTACCCACGCGTCCCGACGAACACGCCGCCACGGATGACCGGGCGACCTCGGACGAAGACACTTCGCACGCCACCCTCGACCTCAACGCCCTCGTACGGCGTGTAGTCGCTCGTGTGGTGGAGGTCGGCGGCGCGAAGCGTCCGGCGGGCAGCCGGATCGAAGAGGACGAGGTCCGCATCGCGACCCGCCTCGATCGCGCCCTTCGAGGCGAAGCCAAACCTGTGGGCCGGCGTCGTCGACAGGAGGTCGACCATCCGCTCGATGGTCAGGCGCCCCTTCGCGACCCCGAGGCCGTACACGATCGACAGCAGCGTTTCGATCCCGGGCGCCCCGTTCGAAATTCGGTCGAATGGGATCCCGCGAGCAGCCCCGGCCTTCTCGACAGCGACTCGATCGGGGACGTGGTCGGTGGCAACCAAGTCGAGATCGCCCGACGCCAGCCCCGCCCACAGTGCGTCCTGGTCCGCGGCGGAACGGAGCGGCGGCGAGATGACGTAGCGGGCCACCGTCGCGTCGTCCGGGTCGTCGTAGCGCTCGTCGGTCAAGGCGAGGTAATGGGGACAGGTCTCGGCGGTCACGCGTACGCCGGCCGCGCGTGCTTCCCGGATGTGGCGGAGTGCATCGGCCGCGGACAGGTGGACAACGTGGACGGGTGCATCGGCCTGGCCGGCGAAGGCCAACGCCCGGGCGGTGGCCACGCCTTCGGCCGTCGTCGATCGCGTAGTAGCGTGGTAGCGCGGTGACGTGTCACCACGCTGAAGCGCCGCGGCGACCGCCGTGTCGATGAGCACGGGGTCCTCGCAGTGGACCTCG
>JANNUK010000005.1:0-2295 GCA_031395155.1 Chloroflexota bacterium
CGAGGACCGCGAGCGCCATTCTAGGGCGCGTCAGGCTCGGCAGGTCGGGCTCGACGGGTCGGGCTCGGCCCAACGCCATGGCCTCCCTATACTCGGCCGATGGATACCCCTTCCGGCAACCTCGCGGCCCGAGCGGCCGAGCACCTCTCCCCCGTCATTGGCCGCTACTTCGAGCGGAGCTGGAGTCACGGAATCGGCCATCGCCTGTTCGACACGGACGGGAAGGCCTACCTCGACTTCGCCAACGGAATCGCGGTGACGGCTCTCGGGCATGCCCATCCGGCGGTCACCGCAGCGATCCACGCCCAGGCCGACCGGCTCATCGGACCCACCGCGGCCGTCGGCTATTCGGAGCCGCCGGTGCGCCTGACGGAACTGCTCGCCGCGACGCTGCCCGACCCGATCGACACGATCTTTCTCCTCAACTCCGGTTCCGAGGCGATCGAAGGCGCGCTCAAGCTGGCCCGCCGTGTCACCGGGCGCCCGGGCATCATCGCGTTTCGCGGCGCGTTCCACGGTCGCACGATCGGGGCGACGTCCGTCACCAGCTCCAACCTGAACTACCGCGTGGGCTACGAGCCACTCCTGCCGAACGTGTACCTCAGCCCGTTCCCGGCCGCCTACCGTGACTTTGGCGACGACGAGGCCGAGGCGACCCGCTCATGTCTGGCGGCTCTCGACGCCCTGCTCGCAACGACCATCCCCGCCGGCAGCGTGGCGGCGATCCTCATCGAGCCCGTGCTGGGCGAAGGCGGCTTCATTCCAGCCCCCGATGCGTTCCTGCGCGGTCTCCGCGAGCGCTGTGACGCGCACGGCATCCTGCTCATCGTCGACGAGGTGCAGACCGGCTATGCCCGGACCGGCCGGATGTGGGCCTTCGAGCATGCCGGGATCGTGCCCGACGTGGTCTGTATCGCAAAAGCCATCGCCAACGGCTTGCCGCTATCGGCAATCGCGACGCGGCGAGAACTCCAGGAGCGCTGGGGGAAGTCCGCCCACGGGTCCACATACGGCGGCAACCCGGTGTCATGCGCGGCGGCGATCGCCGTGCTTCAGACGATGGAGGCCGAAGGGCTCGTCGCGAACGCGGCCGCGCGCGGCGCCGAACTGCGGGCAGGCCTTGATCGCCTGGCCGCTGAGGACGACCGAATCGGGGACGTCCGCGGGCCCGGGCTGATGGTCGGAGTCGAGCTGGTGCGAGATCGCGAGACCCGCGAGCCGGACGGTGATCTCGCGACGGCCATGCTCGCGAGGTGTGCCGATCTCGGGCTCCTGGTGCTGACGTGCGGTCCCGCGCACAACATCGTCCGCTGGATTCCGCCGATCGACGTGGCGGCCGCCGAGATCGTGGAAAGCCTCGAGTTGTTCGGTGAGGCGCTCAGGACCGTCGAGGTCGTGCGCAAGGCATGACGAGACGCCTGCCGTGCGGCAGGCGTCCCAGGGTGGCTGGTTGTCGGTCCGGGTCTAGCGGTTCTGGGAGAGAAAGCGCATCACGTCGTCAAGGCGGAAGCGTCGATCGCCTCGCTTGCAGACGCGATAGAAGGGCAGTTCTCCGCGATCGCCGAGTCGCTTCACCGTGTTGACGTGCAGGTGAAGCATGTCGGCGACCTCGGTCGCCGTGAGCATCGGACCCAGTTCGTTGACGGCCATCGAAGCCATGCTGTCTGTTCGCCTCGTTTACGGGCACTTGAGGGCTGTTCCGTCCCTGTCGGGTGAGCGACGGTGACGTCCGGCCCGCTTCTGTGGGGAGTGTCGGGGTCCGGACCGCCCCAGACCAGCCGTACTTTGGGGTGTCCGGCAGTACCACCTGGGCGTACGGAACCGCGGACCGACGGGCAGGTGTGGCGTCCCCGGCAGGATTCGAACCTGCGACCGGCCGCTTAGAAGGCGGCTGCTCTGGTCCACTGAGCTACGGGGACCCGGCGCACAGATTAGCGCACGTTTGTGCGATTCGGCCCTCCTGTCACCTTGCGCCGCAGCTGCCGGCGTGCGACACTCCGCGCCCCGTGCGCCGGTGAGACCGGCCAGATAGAGGGATCCCCACCCGGATGTCGTCGCGCCCAACCACCTCGACATCGAAGCGGCCGATCGCGGCCGCCGCCCAGACCGGCTCGACCGCCGGTCAGCTGGCGCTCGACCTCCCGGCCGTCGTCCCCGCCCTGCCGATCGAGCCTGAGTGGAAAGCGCAGCAGCGGCTGTGGGGCCACAGCTTCCACCCGATGTGCTCGTACCTGGCCAGCTTTCCCGCGGGCCTGACGCACGCGTTCATCGCCCGCTACAGCCGGCCGGGTGACG
>JANNUK010000089.1:0-10862 GCA_031395155.1 Chloroflexota bacterium
GGTCCGATGACCGTCCTCGGCGAACCAGAACTGGTCCCCGGTCGCCCCGAGATGCTCGAACAGGGGCCGTCGCCGGTCCCACGCCGCCGGGTCGCCGGCGGTGGCGTTGCCGGTTCCACCGACGCGCGAGCTCAGGTGATCTATCGTCGGCTCGAAGATGTCGAAGGCGGCCCGGGCGTCATCGTGTCCACCCGGTCGGAAGGTGACCATCGCCCCAGTCTGCCACTCCCGGCACCCGGCGGCCACGCCGGAGCGATATGCTCCCGGCCATGCCCGACGACATCGTTTCCCTTGAGCGAATGCAATCGGCGCGCGAGGCTATCGCCGGACGGGTGCATCGGACGCCGCTCCTGACGTCGCGCACCGCGGCCGCCATCGCTGGCCAGGCGAGCGGCGTTCGGCTGGCCGACGATCGCCTGTACCTGAAGGCCGAGCACCTCCAGAAGACGGGCTCGTTCAAGCCCCGTGGCATGACGGCACGGGTCCTGGGCCTGTCGCCCGACGAGCGGCAGAGGGGGATCATCACGCTGTCGGCCGGCAATGCCGGCCAGGCCTACGCGTATGCCGGCGCGACCGCCGGGGTCCACGCCACCGTGGTGATGCCGGCTGATGCGGTCCGGACAAAGGTTGACGCGTGCCTCGGCTACGGAGCGGAGGTCGTGCTGCACGGCGCGAACGTCGGCGAGACGTTCGCGGAGATGGAGCGGCTGCGCGATGAGCGCGGCCTCACGTTCTGCCATCCGTTCGACGATGCCGATGTGATCGCGGGACATGCTTCCGCCGGGTTCGAGATCCTGGACGACCTCCCGGACGTGGATGTGGTCGTCGTCGGGGTCGGGGGCGGCGGGCTGATCTCAGGCATCGCCGGGGCCATCCGGGAGACGCGCCCCGGGGTTCGCGTGTACGGCGTCGAGCCGGTCGAGTCGAATGCGGTCTCGCTGGCGCTCGAACACGGCGAGGTTGTCCCGATTCAGCCGCGCACCGTCGCCGATGGGCTGGCCGCGCCGTTCGCCGGGCGGCAGACGATGGCGATGTGCGCCCGATACGTCGAGGGGATCGTGCTCCTCGACGACGCGACGATCCTGTCCGGACTGCGGTTCGCGCTCGAGCGGATGAAGCAGGTCCTGGAGCCGGCCGGGGCGGCGGCGCTCGCGGCGGTCCTGACCGGGAGGATCCCGATTCGGGACGGCGAGCGCGTGTGCGTCGTCGCGTCCGGGGGCAACGTGGACGTGACCCGGCTGGGCGAGTTCATTGCCGCCGCCGCGCCTCTCGGTGCCGCCCCATCTCCAGCACCGGCGTGACCCCGGACCCGTCCTCCGATTTTCGGCAGCTGCCGACGGCGCGGCGGGTCCTCGGTCGCGCCTTCGACCTCGACCTTCGTGCGAGCGGCGACCTGCGCAGGGCATCGCTGTTCATGGCCGCGCAGTTCCTCCTCGTCGTCGGCCCAATTGCACTGGTCCTAGCGATCCTGTTTGTCCGCCTACCCGAGCTCCTCGACCTCATTGATCCGGGCGCCATCGACCCGACGACGGCCCCCGATCTGCCGCTAACCGACGAGGCGTTCGTGGGGCAAGTCGGGATCGGCCTGGTCATCGCGACGCTGGGCTGGGTTGCGATCACGATCGAGAGCCAGATCGTTGCCATCGCCGTTCTCGCAGGGCGGCATGTCGATCGTCCCGTGAGCCTGCGCGAGGCGGTTGCCAGGTCGCGCCAGACGTTCTGGCGCGTGGTCCGGGCGGCGTTCATCGTGGGGATCCCAGCGGCGATCGCCGGGGCCACGATCGGCGGGATCCTCGGCGAAACGCTCGATCCCGAATCCGAGGCGCTCGCGCTGGTCAGCCTGGCGGTCGGGGTCGTCGTGGCCATCCCGTTCGCGTACGTCCCGTCCGCGATCGTCCTCGGCGACGTCGGAGCGCGCGAGGCCATCTCGCGAGGGTTCCGGCTGGTCCAGGCGCGCTGGCACCTTGCCGCCGTCGTGGCCGTGTTCACCGCCGCAGCCCAGTACCTGCAGCTGTTCGCGATCGGTGCCGGCGGCGACATTCTCGTGCGCGTCGGTACAGCACTGGAACTGGGGTTCGATCGTGGCGATGCGGTCGCCGTCCTCACCTACGGCCTGATCCTCGCTGCGATCGTCGCATTCGGGACGCTGTTGTTCACGACCATCGCCATTGCGGTCGCCCCGCAGGTGGTCGCCTTCCTCGCCCTGACCCACGTCCATGTGGGGCTCGATCGGGCACGTGAGGCGGCTGCCGTAGGGCCAGGTTCTGGGCTCGGGACCGAGCCGCCGGCGACCCATCCCGGAGATGACGCTCCGCCTTACTTGCCGCGCTCGGGTTGGGATCGGGAGCCGGTCGCCACGCCCGTTCGACTGGTGTCGCTGCCGATGATCGCCGGTGGGATCCTGTCGATCGCCGTGGCCGTCGCCGCCTTCGCCGGTGTCAGCCGCCTGGGCTGACCGCCGCTCGCCGATAAGGACCAGCACCTAGTCGACGCCGAGTTCCCCGAGCCGATCGTCGTCGATCCCGAGGTGGTGGGCGAGCTCGTGGATGACGGTGATCCGGACCTCGTCGGCGAGGTCGTCGGGATCCGGGTAATCCTCGAGGAGCGGCCGCCGAAAGATCGTGATCCTGTTCGGAGCGGCGACCCAGTCGGCGCCCCACTCGGTCCGCGGAACGCCCTCATACAACCCGTACAGCGTGTCGTCGGGGCCGAGGTCGTTCTCGCGCCGCTGGTCCGGGCTGGGTTCGTCGTCGATGACGACCGCCACCTCATCGAGTGCCGCTGCGAACGGCTGCGGAATCCGGTCCAGGGCTTGCTCCACCAGCCGCTCGAACGTGTCGAGGCGGCGACGGACATGGGTGGCCCGGGATCCGCGTCGCGACTTCGTCATGGCCGCCTATCCTAGGGCGCGATGGACATGCCGCGTGATCCGGCCGCGAGCGCCGGTCTCGATGGAGTCCCGGAACCCGACAACGGCGCGGAGCCGGCCGGCTACGTCGTCCTCGTGCCGCCCGGGGCGCGAATCCACTTCCTCGACTGGACCCCGGAAGGCCTCGCCGCCCAGACCGTCGTCATGGTTCATGGGTTGGCCGGAACCGCCCACGTCTGGGCGCCGGTCGCGCGCAGGTTGTCCCGGATCCGGCGCATCGTCGCGCTGGACCTGCGCGGCCACGGGTTGTCCGATGCTCCCACGGAGGGCTATGACGCCGCTACTCTGGCCGGCGACATTGTGGCCGTTGTCGAGGGCGCTCGCGCCCTCGACGAGCCGGGCAGCCGAGTGGTCCTCGTCGGGCATGGATTCGGCGCCATCGTGGCCGCCTGGGCGGCACGAGACCTCGGAGTCCGGTGCGCGGGGCTCGTCCTCGTCGACGGCGGATGGGAGGACCTCGCCACGTCAACGGGCCTCGATCCTGCCGAGTTCCTCCGGACGCTCGAGGAGCCGCCCGAGGTGCTTCGGTCGCTCAAGGCCTACCTTGCCGATCGCGCGGAGTTTGATCGCCCGACCTGGGATGCCGACCAGGAGGCGGCCGCTCGCGCGGCGGTCGTTGAACTGCCCGCCGGAAAGGTCGTGTCGGCCACCCGCCCGCACGCAATGGAGGGGAGCGTGCACGCCATGTTCGCGTACCGCCCGCTCGAGGTCCTTGCGGGCGTGACTGCCCCGATCGCGATCCTGTCCGCTGCCGAGGACGAAGCGGGCGGTCGAGCCGCTGCGCTCGATCGCCTCGCCGAGGCGCTTGCCTCGACCGGGCGGCCGTTGGCCCGACGCCGATCATTTCCGTCCGACGGCCATAACCTCATGCGCTATCGACCGGTGGAGGTCGCGGCGACGATCCTCGACGCCGCCGATTGGCCAGTCGCACGGGCCTGAACCTCGATCGTCGGCGCGGGTAGCATTCGCTGCCTGACCCCGGGGCGGCACCCCGGCACACGAGGAGGCCCACCCGGTGCAGGTCGTCTACTCGCCGGTTCACAACCGACACGACATCGGGTCGGAGACGATCATGGGGGTGGCCGTCCCCGCCAACGAGGTCGCCGAGCGCGCCGAGCGGATCCGGGAGGCGCTCGACGCCGACGGCGGGTTCCCCCGGCGCGAGCCGACCGACCACGGGTCGGATCCAATCATTGCCGTCCATGACCCGGGCCTCCTGCGCTTCCTCGAGGATGCATGGGCTCACTTCCGCCGCGAAGGCCTCACCCTGCCGTCGCTCATCCCCGAGTCGTTCCCGGTGCGAGGTCTCCTCGAGGGGATGCCGCCCGGACCGGAGCCGACGGCGATCTCCGGGCGCGCCGGCTACTGGGCGTTCGATACGTCGACACCGATTGTGGCCGGCACCTATGTGGCCGCCCGGGCGGCGGTGGACGTGGCGCTGACCACGGTGGACATGGTCCTTGGCGGTGAGGCGGCCGCGTACGGGCTGTGCCGCCCACCGGGCCACCACGCGGCCCGCGCAATGTACGGCGGGTACTGCTTCTTCAACAACGCGGCGATCGCCGCGGAGGCGGTCGTGCGCGCGACAGGCGAACCCGTCGCCATCCTCGATGTCGACTATCACCACGGCAACGGATCGCAGCAGATCTTCTGGAACCGCGGTGACGTGCACTACGTCTCGCTCCACGCCGACCCGGGTCGCCAGTATCCGTTCTACCTCGGCTTCGCCGACGAGACGGGCGGGGGAGCGGGCGCGGGCGCGAACCTGAACATGCCACTCCCCGCCGGCACGGACGATGACGCGTACCTGGCTGCGATCGACCGAGCGCTGGAGGCGATCGTGGCTCGGTCGGGGTCGGTCATCGTCGTCTCGCTGGGCTTCGACACGTACGCGCACGACCCGATCTGCGACTTCGCGCTCACGACGCCGGTCTACCACGAGATCGGGCGCCGGGTCGCGGCGACGGGACGCCGCCTCGTCATCCTCCAGGAGGGCGGTTACCACCGGCCCACGCTCGGGGTCAACGCCCGCGCGTGGCTGCGCGGGGTCGAGGGACGACCGTTCGACCACCTGCCCGCCGAGCGTTGACGAAGGCGCACGCGACGAACGCGTCGTACCATCGAGATCTGAACTCGCAGACGCCACGGGGTGAACCAGTCCGATGACCGACCAGATCCAGCTTCCCGATCATGTGCGCCGGATCGTCGAAGAGATCGAGACCGAGATCGGCGACGGGTCGGGATCCATCGGTCCAAGCGACGTCATCGAGGGCCACCTCGGTCGGGATCGTGAGACGACCGGTCGTGTCGAGATAGCCGTCCGCGAGATCCTGATGGAGATCGGGGAGGACCCGGATCGCCAGGGCCTGGTCGGCACGCCGGATCGCGTCCACCGGATGTACGCCGAGCTGACGGCCGGTTACCACGTCGATCCGGATCGACTGCTCAATGGCGCGGTCTTCGATGTCGACTACTCGGAGATGGTGGTCGTCAAGGACATCCCGTTCTACTCGCTGTGCGAGCACCACATGCTGCCGTTCTTCGGGACGGCCGCCGTCGCCTACATCCCGAAGGGAAGGGTCATCGGGCTCTCGAAGATTCCGCGGATCGTCGAGATGTACGGGCGTCGCCTCCAGGTCCAGGAGCGCTTGACGCAGCAGGTCGCATCGTTCCTCATGGAGCGGCTCGACCCCCAGGGTGTTGGCGTCGTTGTCGAAGCCACCCACTTGTGCGCGGTCATGCGCGGGATCCGCAAGCCCGGCACGGTGATGACCACGAGCGCGGTCCTCGGGCTGTTCCGGACGCGGGATCGGACCCGGGCCGAGTTCTTCGCCCACCTCGAACGACCCGCCCCGCGAGCGTAGGGACCCTACAATCCCCGTATGACCGATCGCCCCCTCAAGGTCCTCATCGCCAAACCGGGCCTCGATGGCCACGACCGCGGTGCCAAGGTGCTGGCGCGGGGCCTCCGCGACGAGGGGTTCGAGGTCGTGTATACCGGGCTCCGTCAGACGCCCGAGATGGTAGCCACCGCGGCGCTCCAGGAGGATGTCGACGTCGTCGGCCTGTCGATTCTGTCCGGGGCCCACATGACCCTGGTCCCGAAGATCTGCCGTTTGCTCGGTGAGGCCGGTCTCGACGACATCCTGGTGACGGTGGGCGGAATCATCCCGGACGATGACGTCCCGGCCCTCAAGGCGGCCGGTGTCGCGGCCGTGTTCGGACCAGGGACGACGATTGCCGAGGTCGCCGATTTCGTGCGGGCCAACGCCCGACACCGGGGGTAGGGTGGGGTCCCCGGACGGCAACCCCGGGATCGGCAGCGCCGGTGGACTGGTCGATGCCGCGCGCGCCGGTGACCGGCGAGCGCTGGCTCGGCTCCTTACCGCCGTCGAGAACCGGACCCCGACCGCGGAATCCGCGCTGCGTCGACTCTATCCGCTGGCCGGCCGCGCCCACGTGGTGGGCATCACGGGGCCGCCCGGCTCGGGCAAGAGCACACTCGTTGCGTCACTCACGTCGGTGGCGCGGGAGGCCGGACGGACGGTCGGTGTCATCGCCGTGGACCCCTCGAGCCCGATCACCGGCGGCGCGCTCCTCGGTGACCGCATCCGGATGCAGATCCACGCCGGGGACAACGACGTCTTCATCCGCTCGATGGCGGCCCGTGGCCACGCCGGTGGACTGGCGTCGACGTCAAGCGCCGCGGCTGCCGTCATGGATGCCGCCGGGTTCGACCTGATCCTCATCGAGACCGTCGGGACCGGGCAGAGCGAGGTCGAGGTCGCAGCGGCCGCCGACACCACGGTTGTCCTGCAGGCGCCGGAGATGGGGGATGAGGTGCAGGCGATCAAGGCGGGACTGCTCGAGGTGGCCGACCTGGTCGTCGTCAACAAGGGAGACCGACCCGGCGCATTGCGAACGGCGTCACAGCTTCGAGCCATGCTCGTTGCTGCGCCGCGCGTCGGGGCGAAACGTGCCGCGGGCAACCGGACAGCGGCCGGAGAGCCGGCGACCACCGCCGACGCGGCGACGACCCGCGATGCGGCGACCGCCGAGACCCGGCCACGACCCAAGCAACCGGTGGTCCTGGTGACCACGGCGTCGACCGGAGACGGCGTACCCGAACTGCTTGCTGAGCTCGACCGGCATCGCGCGGTCACGCGTGCAGGAGCGGCGCCGGCCGCGCGACGCGCGCGCGACGAGGCGCAGGTATGGGCCGTCGTCGCCGAACGCCTTCGTGACCGGCTCGCGTCCGATGGCCTGCGGGCCACAAGGGACGCGGTTCTGGCCGACGTCGCCGACCATCGCCTCGATCCCTACGCGGCTGCCGACCAGCTCCTGCAGGCGCTCTCCACGGACCAGCCCACATGAGCGTCGAGCGGGTGTTCGTGGCAGGGGCCGGGCTCATGGGGCACGGCATCGCCCAGGTGCTGGCGGCAACCGGGCGGCGGGTCGCTCTCTACGAACCGGAGCTGGCCCGGGCGATGGCGGGCCGTGAGCGGATCGAGGGTAACCTCGAGCGAGCGGTGACGAAGGGACGCCTGGATTCGTCGCAGCGCCACGCCGTGCTCGAGCGCATCACGGCCACCGATGCCCTGGCCGCGGCAGCCGACGCGGACCTGATCGTGGAGGCGGTATTCGAGGACGTGGCGGTCAAGACGACGCTGTGGGCTGAGCTCGACAGGGTCGCGCCGCCGACGTCGATCTTTGCCTCGAACACCAGCTCGATCTCAATCGATCGGCTTGCCGCGTGCCTGTCAGCGGCCCGTCGGGAACAGTTCGTCGGCATGCACTTCTTCAGCCCGGTGCCGGTGATGCCGCTCGTCGAGGTGATCCGGGGCAGCGCGACGGACGACGCGACCGAGGCCGCGGTGCGTGCCCTGGCGGTCGAGATGGGCAAGCAGGTCATCGTGTCGGCGGATCGCCCGGGGTTCATCGTGAATCGGATCCTCATGCCACTGTTGGCGGAGGCCATGCGCGCCCTCGAGGAGGGGCTCGGCACCGCCGAGGACATTGATGCCGGGGCGCGGGTCGGGCTCAATCATCCGATGGGACCGCTGGAGCTGGCCGACTTCATCGGCCTGGACGTATGCCTCGCAATCATGCGCGTCCTGCACGATGGGCTTGTCCAGGAACACATCCGACCCCCGAGACTCCTCGAGGACCTGGTCGCCTCCGGCCACCTCGGGCAGAAGACCGGCCGGGGGTTCTACACGTATCCCCGATCCCGGGAGGGTTAAGGGGCGTCACGCGCGGGGCCCACGGCGGTTCGGGCGTCCGCAGGCGCGACCGGACCCCCGATCGACTCGCCCCGAAATAGGTCGTTGATCGCGCCCAGTGCTGCCTCCACGTCGAACGGCTTGGCGAGGAGAGCGATGCCGCGGCCGCGCGCAAACTCGCGCAGCTCGGTGTTGAGGACGTCGCCGCTCATGAACACGAAGCGGTTCGCCAGATGCGGACGAAGCGCCACGACGGCCTCGAAGACGTCGATTCCGCTCATCCCCGCCATGCGGTGGTCGCACAGCACCGCCTGGACGTCACCCTGCCGGACGAATTCGATCGCCTCCGGGCCGTCGGCGGCCGTCAATGGTCGATGACCCGCAGAGCGAAGGATCTTGGACAGGAGGCGCCGGATCGACGGCTCGTCGTCGAGGACCAGGATGGTTGCCGGCGGTGCAGCCGCCCGATCCTTGGGCGTCAAGCTGGTGGCGGCAGCCGGCGCCCCGATCTCCGATGGCGGGTCGATGCGCGCCCGTGGCGTCTCCGCTGATCGGGGACCGCCCTTCACGCGGACCGGGCCGGGCCCTGCGGCATCGGCATCGACGGGCAGCTCGATGACGAACGTCGCGCCACGGCCGCCCGGGCTGGGCTCAAATCGAAGGTGGCCGTTGTGGGCCGCGACGATGCCGAACGACACCGGCAAGCCCAGGCCGGTGCCCTCGCCTGGCGGCTTCGTCGTGAAGAACGGCAGGAAGAGGCGATCCCGATGCTCCACCTGGACGCCGGGCCCGTCGTCGGTCACGGCCAGCCGGATCATCCTGCGGGTCGCGGTCCGGGGCCCGGCGTCGAACTCTCGGGCCGAGAAGGCGATCTGGCCATGATCCGCGGCCGACGCCACGGCCTGGACGGCGTTCCTGGTCAGGTTCAGCAGAACCTGCTGGAGCTGCGATCGATCGATCGGGACGGCCGGCAGCGATGCGGGGATGTCGACCGTGACCTCGATTCGATTCGTCGAGAGCATGTAGGCCTGCAACTCGAGGACCGTTCGAACGAGCGCATCGAGTCGCGTCGGGTGGCGCTCCGGGGCGCGCTGTCGCGCGAAATCGAGCAGGTTCTGGACGATGCGGCGTGTTCGGTCGGCTTCCTGGTTGAGCACGTCGGCGTCTCGTCGAAGGTCGTCCGGCAGGTTCGGATCGCGACGGATCAACTGGCTGAACGCGATGATCGCGGCCAGCGGATTGTTGAGTTCGTGGGCGACCCCGGACACGAGCTGGCCGATCGCATCCATTTTCTGGGCCTGGATGAGTTCGGCCTGGAGTTCGGCCTGGATCGTCAGGTCGCGCACGAGGACGAGGAGACGCGAGGTTCCATCGATCTCCACCGGGGCGATCTCGAGCTCGATCGGAAAGGACCGGCCGTCCCTCGCCGTTCCGGTCGAGCGGATGGTCGCCGGAGCCCCGCCGCTTCCGGCCGCATGGGCCCCCCTGAGCGAATCCGGCTCCATGCCGGTCACCTCCGAGCCGACTCGGCCAACAAGCCCGGTCCGGTCCGTCCGAAACGTGCGCAGTGCCGCGGCATTGGCGTCCACGATCTCCCCGGTCCAGGTCTCGAGCAACAGCGCCTCGGGTGATTCGTCGAACAGCGTCCGATAGCGCCGCTCGGACGCCGACAGGTGCTCACGGAGGCGGTGGTTGGCCAGTGAGATGCCGACAGTCCGCTCGATGGCATCGAGCCCGCCCTGATCGATCGCCACCTGGTCGCGCGGCGTGTCGAAGAAGGCGACGATGCCCCCGGCGAGCTGACCGTCGACCCGGATCGGGATGGCCGCCAGGCTCAGGAATCCCGCCGCCGCCGCAGCCGATGCGGCCTCGTCCAGCCCATCGTGGGTGGGGCAATCCTGGACGAAGCTGCCCTCGCCGGATTGCCACCGTGCGAGGGCCAATCGTTCCAAAGAGGATCGTCCGTCCAGGTGGCGGGTCAACGCGCGGGGAAGGTTCACGAACTCGGATGTGCCGTACCGTCCGCGTCCCAGCTCGACGGTGTCGATGAGCCCGTACGCCGTGCCCACCGCACCCACGGCGGTCGTGATCAGGCGAGCGGACCGTGTGGCCAGCGCCTCGGTCGTCTGCGACTCCTGGCCCAGGTTGGTCAGTTCGTCGAGGGCACGCAGTTGCGCCGTCTGCCGCTTGTCGGAACTCGCCTGGTTCACGATGCGTTCCACCAGCGTGATGTTCTCCAAGGCATGTTCGACGTGCGCTGCCGCCTGGAGCATCGCCGCTTCCGACGGGCGGGCCGCGGTCGCCTTCTTCCAGCCCAGGGCGATCCGCCCGGTCAGCAGGCCCTCCCGATGAAGCCCGACGATGGCCATTGCCGCGACACCGTGGCGGCGAAGGACGTCGCGCGATGAAGGCCGCATCGGGAGCGCCTCGAGCGCCCCGGTCAATACCTCTCCCGGGCCGCTTTCGCGGATCATCGACACGAGCTCGGGCCAGATTCCGCGCGAACCCTCGACGACGGTCTGGCCGTCGTCGTGTCGGACGATCACCCCGTAGTCCGCCCCGGTCGCGGCACACAGCAGCCCGATTGCGCCGTCGGCGACCTCCTCCCGAGTGCGCGCGACGCCCGTGGCCGTGGCAAGGGTTCCCAGGGCCGCGAACTCCTGCTCCAGGCGGACCGAGGCCGTGACATCTCGCCTGATGCTGATGACACC